>JABXJY010000017.1:0-10472 GCA_013375385.1 Desulfobacterales bacterium | reverse complement strand
GCACTTGGGCACCTTACTTTACAAAATGGTTTTCTAATGATTTAATACGGCATTCTTGCTGCTGGCTGACTAATAAGAATTATTCCAAAGGAAGCTCATGGAACAAAAACTCAAAGGGGCCTTGAACATAGCGGGTATTGTAGTTTTCCTCTATCTCTTTCTGGCAAGCATCAAACTCATGGGCGTATCTTTCCAGTTGTTTGGCAGAGGTTTTGCCGAGCAGCTTATCAGTTCATATTCTAACCCCTTTGTGGGATTGTTTACCGGGATTCTGGCCACGAGCCTGGTGCAGAGTTCGTCAACTACCACTTCCCTTGTTGTAGGGCTGGTAGGAGGCGGAGCTCTTCCTGTGGAGTATGCTATCCCTATTATCATGGGAGCCAATCTAGGGACCACTATCACCAACACCCTTGTTTCTTTGAGCTTTGTTACCAGAAAGGAAGACTTCAGGCGGGCATTTGCCGGTGCCACGGTTCATGATTTTTTTAACATGTGGACGATTATAGTCTTCTTCCCACTGGAACTGAAATTTCATTGTATCCAGAAATCAGCCCTTTTGCTGACCAGAGCCTTTGAAGGTGCAGGTGGGGTAACGTTTACCAGCCCATTTAAGCTTGCAATAGACCCTGCCGTCCATAGTGTTGAGTTTTTCCTGATGAAAATACTGTCTCTTCCTGGGATAGCTGCCGGGGTCACCATGCTGATTGTGGCCGTGATAGTGGTGATGATGTCCCTAATCTATCTGGTCAAGACCCTGCGGTCTTTGACAATCACGCGGGCGGGGGTCTTTATTGACCGGTTTTTGTTCAGGAATGACTTCACGGCTTTTCTCTTGGGTCTGTGTCTGACCGCGGCGGTTCAGAGCAGTTCCGTTACTACCTCTGTTGTTGTCCCCCTCGTTGGTGCAGGAATAATTAGTGTGAGACGGTGTTACCCTGTCACGTTAGGCGCAAATCTAGGAACAACCGTTACGGCCATTCTCGCTTCCCTGGCTACAGTGAGTATGGCTGGTGGGCAGAGTGTAAATACAGTGGGAGTGAGTGCTGCCTTTGCCCATCTTATGTTTAACATTTATGGCATTGCAGTGTTTTACCCCCTGAGGCGCCTTCCCATATTCTGTGCCAGCCGGGTGGCTGATCTGGCTACGAAGTCAAAAAAGTGGGCACCCATATTTGTTTTTGTGGTATTCTTTATGGTGCCTTTAGTACTGATCCTGGTGGCAAGGTAGAGAGCCGTCAGTTCAAAAAAGCGAGGTGACAGAGATGCTGAGGCAAATTATAGCCCTGTGGAAGGGTGAAAGACATATGAAAAAGGTTGTGGGGGAATTCGGAGAAATGCTCAGTGATACCGAGTACCTCTTTATCAACGCCTGGGAGGCCCTGACAGGACCGGCACCTATTGACAAGATACCGCAGCCCTTTTATGACAGAGATATCGCTGTGAACAGCCGTGAGCGCGAGATACGCCGGATGCTGGTTCAACATCTGTCAATCTACTCCAAGCCCGATATTTCGGGCTGTCTGGCCATGATGAGCCTGGTTAAGGATGCAGAGAGGATAGGGGACTATTCAAAGAATATCTTCGAGCTGGCAGTTATGCTCCAGGGAGTAGTCGAAGGAATGAAATACCTTGAGCGCCTTTCTTCAACTCAGAGAAAGATAGCCGACCGGTTTCCTCTGTTGAAAATGGCTTTCCTGGAGTCGGATGAAAGGGCAGCCAAGAAGATATTGAAGGACTACGCACCTATCAAAGGTGAATGCAATACGATACTCAGTGATTTACTCTCAGAAGAATTGCCTACACGCGAGGCCGTGGCCACCTCACTCCTTTCAAGGTACCTGAAGCGTATTAACTCTCATATGAGCAACATTGGCTCAGGTATTATCTATCCACTTGATCAGATTGATTTTGTTAGGGGAGGTTTATTGGAGTAGAGTCCACCCGCCTCACCCTCCAGCCAGCGTGAGGAAGAACTTGATCTCATCTCCCTCTTTAAGGGGGGCCTTCATCTCCATGGAGGTGAGATGTCTTTCGTCTCTGGTGGCCAGGACGGACGCCTTGAAGGTGTTTTGTTCTTTATTCCATATCTCGTCAGGCATGTTCCGGCTGAAGGTCTGACCGATTTCGCTCAGGAGGTCGGCATAAGTGGCCCCTGCTGGAAGATCGAGCTCGGCCCTTTCAGTGCCGATAAAGTCGGCCAGTATGCCGTTAAAGACTATGGTGATCTTCATTTTTCAGGATACATGTCTCGGGCAACCTGGTCTAACCCAAGTTCGATGAGTTTGTCTCTGGACGGTTTACCTGTCTCCCAGTCCCACCCGCGATAGCCATAATACTCCTTGAGCATCAGGTCCATATTCGGCGTCTGGCCGGCGACATTGCCATCAGAAAGGGCCTCAAGACATATCTTGGGAAGCCGGTCCCCATCCCTCGCAAGACCAAGCTTATTGCTGATGGCTCTCTTGATGTTGATGGATCTGTCGCCTGCGGCCAGGAGGTCCTCCGGGCTGTATTCCCACCCGGTAAGAGCGGTGAGAATCTGGCAGATTTGGGTCACGGTAAGGGATGCGAATTTGCAGAGGGTCAGGGCGTCAAAAAGGTCCTTCAGGCTCTGATACTTGGCCGCTGGTTCAGCCTTGCCCGCTGAGTCCAGCCTGTCGCCAGGCAGGATGTTCAATTCGGCTACAAAACCGCCCAGATCCACACTGTAGTAATCACCCTTCAGGTGGCAGGCGCCCCTCGGTCCGGTGGCATAGGAGATGGCCACCCCATGAAAGGCCCGGCCATCGTGCATCGGCACCTCCAGGCCTTTGACCTGGGCCGCTTCGCCCTCGTCACGACCAAATTCCCGGGCCATGGCAAGGGTTCCCTTGGAAAGGAGCTCGCCGATGCCCTCCTGATTGATGATCATCTCAAGGAGCTTGAGCACGACTTGCCCGTCGCCCCACCGGAGTTCCAGGCCGGCCTTTTCCTTGGTCAGCACGCCTTGCTCGTAGAGATACATGGCGTAGGCGATGGAGACCCCGGCTGAAATCGTGTCCAGGCCGTGGAGATTGCAGAGATGGTTGGCCATGATGATAGAGTTCAGGTCATGGTTCATGCACAAGGGCCCAAAGGCGCTGACCGTCTCATATTCCGGACCGTCAATTGACTGCAGATCCGGCCCAAAATTCTTCACTACTCGGCCGCACCCGATGGGGCAGCCCCTGCAGGCATAATTCTCCACTGCGTAGGCCTGGCGCAAGGCCTGGCCGCTTACCTTCTCCACCGAAAAGACACTCTTGGTGTAATACTTTGCCGGGACATCTCCCAGGGTCATACCCATATCCATATAGAAGAGGGTGCCGTATTCTCGAAACGCCACCGAGGTAAAATTTCCCTTGATGGTAGCCAGGGCCTCTTTGGAAAGCTCGCTTACCTTGTCTCTGTCGGCAGGGTCAGGCCTCATTTTGCCCGCCGCCACGACAGCCTTGAGGTTCTTTGATCCCATAAGGGCGCCCAGGCCGCAGCGGCCAGCGGCACGGCCCTCGTCGTTCATGATGCCGGCGTACCTGATCTGCTTCTCCCCTGCCGACCCGATACAGGCAACACTAACCGAGCTCTCTCCAAGCCTATCCTTGATCAACTTCTGCGTCTCATAGATATCCTTGCCCCAAAGGTGTGAGGCGTCCTCTATCTTGGGCGACCCGTTATCAATGTACAGGTAGACCGGGTTATCCGCCCGACCGGTGATGAAGATGCCATCATAGCCGGAGCCTTTGAGCCGAAAAGGGAAGACCCCACCGCTGGTGGCCTCGCCCCAGTAACCGGTCAGGGGCGATATGCCGCAGACCGCGTACCGGCTAACCATGGGAATCGACGTCCCGGTAAAGGGCCCGGTGGAAAAGACCAATGGGGTTTCAGGGGCTAAGGGATCCATGCCTTTTTCCACATGGTCGTAGATTAATCCCGCTGCCAGTGTGGCCCCGCCTATGTATCTCTTGAAGAAATCCTCAGAAAGGGACAAGTCCTCAGTCTTCCTCGCCCCTAAATCCACCTTAAGAAAACGTCCGTGATATCCGTACATTTCTGCCTCCCTTAGAAATCAACGTCCTTGCCTTCATAGGCGTACCTGAAAACTTGTTCAACCTGGGCCTTGGTTATGGGCCTGGGGGTGAAGAACGTGTCTATATCCTCATGGGCATAGAGCACCAGTTTCTCCATTCTCTCTTCAAACTTGTCCGGCGCAAGTCCTAAGTCTTTCAGGCTAAGGGGAACATCCAATTCCTTAAACAAGGACCTCACCTTTGAAACCAGGTTAACCAGGCTTTCCTCCCTGGTTTTGCCTTCCACCCTGAGGGCTCGGGCTATAGCCAGGTATCTGTCGGAAGTCCTGCTGTAGAACTGAAGCAGATAAGGGATGAAGATTGCCACGGCCATGCCGTGATGGATATTAAAGAGAGAGCCCAGGGAGTGGCCGAAGCTGTGGGGCAGGCACGCGCCGGCATTACCAAAGGATATGCCGGCGGTGGTTGCGGCCACGAGCATCCTGTGCCTGGCCTCCCGATCTTGACCGTTCACATAGGCCCGGGGGAGATACTTGAAAACCATCTCTATCGCCGCCAGGCCCAACGAGTCAGTCAGTTCATTGCCAGATGGGGTGGTCACGGAGTCAACGGCGTGAGTCAATGCGTCCAGTCCCGTGCCCACAGTCAGTTTGGGCGGCATGGTCATGGTGAACTCGGGGCATAGTATGGCAAAATCAGGCAGGAGTTCACCGTGAGCGATGGGTATCTTTCGATGGGCGTCAGGGTCGTGAAGCACGGAAACACCGGTGACTTCCGAACCCGTGCCGCTGGTGGTGGGCACGGCTGCTAAGATGGCCTTCTTCCTCAAACCAATGGGCCCCAGGGGAGAGAGTGTGAACAGATCGGTTATGTCCGGTCTTTCGTAGAGTATCCAGGCTGCCTTGGCCCCGTCCATCACCGAACCCCCACCCACAGCCACGATCAGACCGGGCCCGAACCCGCTCATGACCCTGGCGCACTCCTTTACGTTATCCACTGGTGCCTCTGGCAAGGCCTTGCTCCACATCTGGCACTCAAAGCCTGCGGCCGAAAGACACTGAACCACGCGCTTTGCAAACCTCTCAGCAAACTCATCCGTTACCACAAAGGTGGGCTTACTCAAGCACCTGGTATTCAAAAAGTCCACTGTCGAGAGCCCAATAACCGGTCCTTCCGGAAAGACGTTGCTGCCCATAATAATCTGGGGTGTGTTGAACACGGTCTGAAGGCCCTGGATGGAAGAGGAGAGGGCCAAAGGAAGAAGACCTTTTAGGAACGGGTCTGTGAACCAGTAGCTCATGACTTCCACCTCACTTTCCTCTAAAGAGTCATGGTCTCTAATGAATCAATGCTATTTCCAAATAATTTTGACACACAGGTGGCACAGGTGTCAATAGTAAGTTTTAGGTCTCGGAAATTACATAGGTTATCGAAATTATGCTCGTTTTTGTGGTATCACACCATAACAATTACCTGTTCGGTTCCCTTCCCAACGCACGCCCTTATCTCATGCAATATATTTTTGAGGTATGGGTATTCTCTTTTATCTTCCCTTCACTTTTCAACTTCTGTAAATGGCTTTCCAGAATGGGGGTGCCGGGAAAAAATTGTATTGAAGGGGTATCAAAAAATATCTTGATGAGTTCCTCAAAGGTCTTTGGCCCGGTTTGAAGAGCTTCCATGATAGCCCTGTCCTTTTCTAAAATCTTATCCATAGTTTTTTGAACGGCTTTTTTTGAATCTGTGATGATATCGCCATGAGAGGGAAGGATAAGATCCATATCCAAAGTGTCAGTCTTCTCTAAGCTTCCAAGGTACCCTGCTGCACCTCCGGAAGATGGCGTGTACCAGGCCACCACATCTCCCAGGATGTCACCGGCCAACAGAATCCTCTTGTGAGGATCATACAAGGATATGTGCCCGGGAGAATGCCCCGGGGTATGGAAGACCTCGAAATGGTAATCGCTAACCTGGATAGAATCTCCTTCCGTTACCGTCTTGTCTGGCTCTACGTGGCACATGGAGCAACCATAAGCCCGAAAAAAGGCACTCAGGTCAAAATCTGGTCCTTTTCCACCTTCCAGGTCTTGACCGCTTACTGCAGTGAGACGTTTCTCACACAGAGGTATATCAAAAGAGAACACAAGCCTTTCTGGATCAAGTGCGTAGGGCAGCTCACGTTCATGCAAGATAACAGATTCAGGCGAGGCCTCGGACAATAGAATTTCAATTGCACCCATGTGGTCAGGATGGGCATGTGAAAGGATGATCTTCTTGATCGATTTTGATTTCCATCCCAGGATTTTCAGGGCACTGAAAAGGCGATCAGCGGAAGCCATGCTTCCGCATCCCACGTCAAAAAGACTTATTCCATCTTCATCTTCGAAGACATAGACATTTGCCGATTCAGGCCAATAAGGTGATGGAGGCTTGATCATTTTCAGGTCATGGAAGATAGAAATAGGGTTCTTGTACTTATTCATTTCACTCTATCTCTTCTATCATAATCTTCTGGCAAAGCTCCGCCCCAAACCATGGTGATTAAATAAAGACGAAAAGGATACCTGAATATGTGGTTGAGGTCTTGCATTATCCTATCATGACTTTTCGAAATATGTATAGAGGTCATTTGAATGACCTTGGAGCTTCGGTTCTCAGATAGACGGCTTTTCTCCCCCTGTGGCGGGCATTTCTGAAACGCTAGCTCATAATTTTCCTCTCACCAGTGATGCAAATATACCTCCAAAGCAAAAGATAGAAAAGGTGATGAATGCTACTTTCACACTTTTCATAAAAACCGGATAGTATTCTATGCTGATCTGAACCCTCCCAATAAATATGGCAAATATCAGAGTAGCAATACCCATGCTGATCATCATCCCAAGCAAGCGCATAGTTCCTACTGATCCTGAAGCGAGACCGTAAAATCTCTTTTCAACGGAACTCATAATGGCATTGGTATTAGGAGACGCGAACAGGGCAAATCCAAGGCCAAGCAGAATCAAGCTGGCTACTATGAACTCCAGGCTCGAGTTTTCATTGAGAAAAGTGAAAAGGAAAAGTCCGACGAACGACAATGTCATCCCTATCGATGCAATTATTCGTGGCTCAATTCTGTCTGAAAGCCTGCCAGCAAACGGTGAGAAGATAGCCTGCACAATTGGTTGTGAGATCAAAATCAGCCCCGCGCTTTGAGGGCTCAGCTCTTTTATGGACTGTAAATATAGACTCAAAAGGAAAGCTACGGCAAATGTTGCACTATAGTTGATGAGAGCCGCCAGATTAGAGAAGGCAAATACTCTATTCGTTCTGAAAAGATTTAGGTCGAAAACCGGATTTTCTACCTTCATTTCCCATCTGACAAATGCCAGGATACCTGAGAGACCAAACAGAATTAGCCAGAGACTCCTCATCGCCGGCAGCAGAGAAATACCATACATTACCGCTATTATTGCCAGGATGTAAATCATGGAACCCGTAAGATCGAACTTCTCGCCTTTTGCATCAGCCCACTCTCCCCTCAATTTCAATAGGACAAGAGAGATAATTATCAATCCAAGCGGTACGGTTATAAGGAAGATGCTCCTCCAGGTAAAATGCTGCGTTAAGAATCCGCCCAAGAATGGTCCAAGAGAAAGCCCTATATAAACTGCAGCGACATTTATCCCCAGGACTTTGCCCCTTTCCCCAGGAGGAAATACCGAGGTTAAGATCGCTATTCCAGTGGCGAAGATCATTGCACTTCCAATCCCTTGAAAAATTCTAAACAAGATAAGCATGGGAGCAGAAACTGAAATGGCCGAGAGAAAGGATGAAATAGTGAAAATCCCTGTACCGTAGGTAAAGGTCTTCTTCCTGCCATATATATCTGCTAGCCTTCCAAAAGGAACAAGAGATATTGCCGCGGCTAAAAGATATGAGGTGGCAACCCAGCTTAACAAAACTGCATCAATTTGAAATTCCTTCTCAATGGACGGAAGTGCGATATTGATTGAGGAGCCCATAAAGGGTGTCATGAAAGAAGTTAATGTAGCAACAACTAATGCAGATCTTTTCGTTACACTATTATACATGGCTCATTCTTGCATTGTAACTTGATTGTACAGGAATTTCCTTTTTTGGACACGGATGAACACAGATTATCAGGATTCTCAAATTTATGAATAATGATATTATCTGTGTACATCTGCTAAAATCTGCGTCCCATTTATCTTGTGTATCGCGATTGTTTTACCGAATAGCAACTACCCTGAAGCCGATGATTTACATTTTTTGTGGTGAGACCCTTATTGAAAAAGGCAGGGCTATTTCGACCCCGTTATCCTCAATCTCTATCCATTATTTTCGTCTTCCTACTTGTGTCGTGAACCTTCCGAGGGGCAGCCAACCAGACAAATAGGCACGATGCTATGGTCATGAAGGCAGCGAGACCAAAGGCCCATTGGTAGCTCTGTGTCTTGTCAAAGATGAATCCCGGCATCCAGGCCCCTAAGGCCCCTCCAATCCCTATGACCCCCTCTAAAATGCCGTAGATGAGGCCGAAGCCCCTCCCTTGAAAGAGGTCGGCGGCTATGGACATGAACATAGGAGCCGTGACGCCCCATCCAGCGCCGAAGAAGATTATGAAGGGATAGACAAGTTGTCTGTCTCCGAAGATTGCTAGCAGAATAAGGGAACATACCCCCAAAAAGATTGACATCGCCCCAAGGGTGTAGGTCTTCTCCCGTCCAATGAGATCAGAGAGCCATCCCCAGAAGATGCGAAAGGCCACGGAGATGATTCCTGCTAAGCTGAAGATCAAGGCTGCTGTGGTTTTGTCAATCCCTTGATCGACCAAAAACCGCACATGGTGGACGAGGATGGTATATATAACGATGACGGCGAGAAAGCAGAAGATCATAAGATACCAAAACCTGCCTGTCCTCAGTGCCGATTTAAAGGTCCAGTCAGTTTCCGACCAAGCGAGGTCCATTGCCTCCGGTTGCCCGTCTTTAGGTTGTTCCCCTTCCTTTATCCCATCGGGATAGAGACCGAGTTCTTGAGGTTTATGGCGTAGGAGCAAGGTGTTAACGGAGAGCAAGATAATCAGAACAAGCCCCCCGAGGATCACAAAGGTGTCACGCCACCCCCACACAGAGATACAATACTGAGACAGGGGAACAAAAATGAAGGTTCCCAATCCGATCCCGGACACAGCAATGCCGTTCGCTAACCCCCTCTTTCTTTCAAACCAATGGGCCAGGATGACTGTGTAGGAAACAATGGCAATAGAGGTGACCCCAGTTGCCATGAGCACTCCATAGAGGAGATAAAATTGACCGAGGGTCTTTATCGAGGAACAGAGGATCAGCCCCGAGGCCAGAAGCAAGATACCGGGAACGATGATGCGGCGGGGACCGAAGCGATCAATCAACCCACCCACGATAGGCGCCATAATAGTGTAGGTAATGAGGGCCATGGACTGGACCCCTGCCGTGTCGCCTCGGCTCCAAGAAAACTCCTCCAGCAGAGCTACGTAAAAGACGGAGAAGGTAGCCCGAATGCCAAACCAAAAGGCCATGGAGACCATGGCAACTCCTACAATGATCCAGCCGTAATAGAAATGCCAGAGGCGAATCTCTCTTTTGCTCAAGCTCATTAAGATAAAATCCTACCTCTCTCAGTGAGAAACCGGGCCTCGATATTTGGCAAAAAAGGCAGAGCCATAATGACTCTGCCTTTGAGGTGCAACGGTCTTCTTAGAAATCCCCAAGTCCCCTCGCTTTTCTAAGGTTCCTCCAGAACGGCTTATAGAGAAAACTCCTTTCGTCCAATTCGCACAGCTGTTTGAACATGGGCCTGGTAACAGTGAATGCGAGAATGTCCGGTGGCAGACTCTGGCGCATGGCGATATCAGTGGCGCCGATCATGGCCTGCGGAATGTTCAAGTCCTCGAACAGCGGAACCAGCTCCATGCATCCCGATCCGAACGGGGCAATGACAGGTGGGGGATCACCCGGCGCGCTCTTGTACTGGGCGCCCAGCATGAGCACGCTGAGCTGGTCAGGGTTAACATAGAAGGTGATGGTCTTGAGATATTCATGCTGATCTTCCCGGAGCGGGCCAATCAGGATGTTGGGGTGCTCCTGCCTGAAGGCTCTATGGTGATCCAGCCATTGATTCATGAGATCATGGGATGATTTCAATCCCTCGTCATCCACGAGGAATCTGACATAGTCCGCACGCGACCTTGCCACAGTGCCGCAAAGCCAGTGTCCGGCTCCGCCACAACCGAAATTGTCCGTGGTGATATGGAGGGTTTCGCCCTTGAGCCATTTCTTGTAGAACATGAAAATGCAGGCATGCCTGCCTGGCTCAGGTTTAACCAAAGGCTCAAACGGCGATGTATCGGACGCGTCGTAGAACCCGATAAGGGGAATAGTGAGA
>JABXJY010000160.1 GCA_013375385.1 Desulfobacterales bacterium | reverse complement strand
GGAACCGCTGTGATCTCAATTCACTCAGATTGCTCAAAGAGCTTGGCTACCATGCCGTATCCCGAAGCCAGGACAGCCTGCCGTCAACGCCGGAAGGATTGCCCGATTTCCCGGTAAATCTCGACTTGCACACCCGCAAGGAGGCGAATCCCGTTGCAGATTGGGATCACCTTTTCGCTGAACTGAGTCATGCTGTAGCGAGCGGTCTTTGCGGGATCATGATCCATCACCAGCGGATGAACGATGTGGCCTTTGAGTTTCTTGAAGTTCTCTTACAGAAACTGTCCCGGCATCAGGGCCGTCGGATCGTGCACTTCAAAGAACTGGGTGGCATCTCCTGAACGGTCCGCACACGATCAAGGGCTCTCAGAGACGATTACTTGCTTGACTCACAATTCTCATTTATCTATGATTTTTTTACCCAAAGAAGGGGGTTCGTCCTTGAGTGATTCGCAGGCTGCCTTTGGAATACGCGATTGCTTAAATCCTGTTCCTAGGATTAACTGCGGGAAGTTTTATGCAGGATTTCAAATACTTTCCAAAACGCCGGACATCCGGTGGCTCCAAAAAAATCTGACAGAGATAAAGCCGCATATCAACTCCCGAGTTAGACGCTTCGTAGAGAGGAGGGAAATTTAGATCATAGATCTGAAAACACAGCTACAACCGATTTTTGATCGTGTTGGGTATGAGAACCTCTGGCGTCCCATTTATGACAAAGAGGGCAAACTCGTCGCACGGGCAAGAGGGACATTTGACGACATAATTCCCGAAACACTACAGTCCGTCGAGTTTGGCGGAAAAACCGTCGTTGATCTGGGCTGCAACTTCGGGCACTATACTTTTCTTGCGGCTCGTCTCGGGGCTAAGAAAGTGGTTGGAATCGATATCAATGAAGAAATCATCCGAGGCTGCGAGATGCTAGCAGCCCACTACGGTCTATCTAACGTAGAATTTCACGCTGCCGACTTTACAAAAAGCGATTTGGGCGAGATCTTTGATGTTGGCATGATGATCGATTTCATCGGTAGAAGTACCGTGAAAAAATTTAGACTTCAGGCATGCCTCGCAGGGCTTGAGCGACTGTCTCACTTCGAGATGCTCTTGACCCTTCGCCCCGAGTACGATTTAAAAGGCGACCTCGGCATGGACTTGGATGAATTTAGTTCGGGGTATCCCTTGAAATTCATACGCAACAGGCGATTCAACCTCTTGGATTTCGTCCGGACCGCTTTCGGGGAGACATGGCACATGCGGATCGAATGCCACGAGAGATGTCGGAAATACAATCTCAAAAGCCCGGTACATTTCATTCGAAAATAAGTGGGGGGAGCGTGATTATGAAAAGAGACATAGGAGCGGTTATCGGGAAATACATTGATGAACATACCGACGAGGTTTCTCCACTCCTTCAAGAACTCTTAAAAGAAACCGAAGAAAAAACCGGGCGAGCCTGGTGGAGTATTGGTAAAGTCGAAGGAAAATTTTTGCAATTGCTTATAAGAATATCAGGCACTAAGAATGCCGTAGAAGTTGGCACATTTACCGGTTATTCTTCATTAATGATAGCGGAAGCCCTCCCTGATGACGGAACCTTAACGACCTGCGAGACCAATGAAGAGTTTGCCAGCATAGCTTTGAGTTATTTCAAGAAGAGCCCACACGGAAAAAAAATTCGTCTGGAATTGAGACCTGCAATAGAGACTCTCGGCGAACTCTCCAGTGAAAGCATGGACTTTGTTTTTGTTGATGCAGATAAGACTTCCTACAGCCAATACTTTGATGAAGCTTTGCGCATTTTACGTCAGGGAGGGCTTATTTTTGTCGATAATGTCTTTTGGCGAAAAAAGGTCCTGACCAATAAGATTACCAATGAGAATGCCCGGGCAATTGCTGCATTTAATGAAAAGATAAAACGAGATGACCGGGTGGAAAAAGTAATGCTTGATATAAGAGACGGAATCTATCTTATCAGGAAAAAATGAGAGGCCAATCCCTTCTTCTCTCAACCCTGTAATGTGTTTAGCTCAAAGGCATAACAAAAAAAGATACCCATACCCACCAGTAAGGTTAAAGATCAACAGGCTATGTTTCACTATGACGTGGCCTTGAGTTAAGGGGCATCGGAATTGACACCATAGGGCGATACTGATATATTACGGACAGGCCTATGATTGTGGATACAACAGGTCCGTCAAGAATTTTTAAATCTTCTGATGCAAGGGATTTAGGTCGTGAAAGACAAACAGATCCCCGCAAGGGCGACAAAAGGATCGGATTCTGTGGACCGACTGGTGGTCCTCCCTTTCAAGAAATCGGTGGAGATCTCTCTAAAAAGTATCCGGGTCCGTTTTTTCCGCTCCCTGATCACCACTATGAGCCTTGTCCTGGCTGTCTCCTTCCTTAGCTTTGTCAGTGTGAGTACAGATGTGGCAAACGGTCTTCTGTCCACCCAGGAGCCAAGGCTGCGCCAGGCATTGATCCGGTCCGGTTATGATGTTAGACCGGAAGACACCACTTTGGGCAGCACCCCTAAACAACGTTGGATTGTAATCCTGTCACTTTTAGTTTGCGTGGTTGGAATCGTAAACGCCCAGCTCATGGCGGTAACCGAACGTTTCCGGGAGATTGGAACCATGAAATGCCTGGGAGCCTTGGACCGGTTCATCCTGAGGCTTTTTCTCCTTGAGGCGGGTATGGAAGGCCTGGGAGGGGCCTGCGTGGGAGCCATGGCAGGGGCTCTCTTCTCCCTGATCAATGCCCTTTTCAGCTTTGGCACTGTGGCCGTAACGACCCTCTCATGGACAGATATAGCCCTATCAACAGTTTCTGCTATAGGTGTGGGATTCTTGCTTAGCTTGCTAGGGGTTATGTATCCTGCGATTGTGGCTGCCAGGATGCAGCCTGTTGAGGCCATGCGAATCGAGCAGTAGCTTGCAGCGTGGTTTTCCAAGACGCAATGAAATAGTCGGGTGACAAGCCATGGCACATCCTCGAAATATTGTCCGCGTTTCCAAGGTGACCAAGACGTTCCAGCTCGGCAAGGTGGAGGTCCGGGCCTTACAAGGTGTGGACCTTGAGATTGCTTCCGGGGATTATATTTCCATCATGGGGCCGTCCGGATCCGGGAAAAGCACTCTTTTCAACATGATTGGCGGTCTAGACAAGCCCACATCCGGCAGGGTCTTTATCGACGAGGTCGATATTGCCCAGCTCGACGCGTACGAACTGGCCTGGCTCAGGTGCCGGAAGATCGGTTACATCTTTCAGACCTTCAACATCATCCAGGTTATGACCGCCCTAGAGAACGTCACGCTTCCCATGATTTTCGCCGGGATGAACAACGATGCGGCAGTGGCGAAGGGAATCCAGCTCCTTGAACTGGTGGGACTAGGGGACCGATTTCGCCACAAGCCTTCTGAGCTTTCCGGGGGTCAGCAGCAGCGTGTCGCCGTGGCGCGGGCACTCGCCAATGATCCGGCCATCGTCTTGGCTGATGAGCCCACAGGCAACCTGGACCTAACAACGGGGGAGGAGATTATCGAGCTTCTCAAGGAACTGAGCCAGGAGAGAGGGGTAACGGTCATCTCGGCAACACATGACTTCAAGATGCTGAACGTCTCCGATCAGGTAGTCTGGATCCGCGATGGGCGAATCGAAAAGATCGAGAATCGGGAGGAGCTTTCTATCTCAGTAGGACAGATCGGCGTCAGAGAATGAGCGAGTTGAAATGGGGATACCAGCTTACATGGTTTGCTGGCCCGTTAAGATTAATGAGAATGTCTATCCTTAAAAGTGCACAGAAGGGGCAGTGGATTGTTCTGATCCTCTTGTGGTTCTTTTTGCTGAGCCCCCCTGCCACGGCAGGGATCCAAGACACTCCATCAAATGATTTTATGGGCGTCATCAGCACCCTGGCATCTCTGGGGGACAGGAGTACCGGTACCCCTGGTTGGGAGACTGCCGCCGCATACATCAAGAAGACCCTCTCCCAGATCGGGTTCGATCAGGTGGGGTCCCATCGATTTTCAGTCCCTGTGTGCCGCCAGGGTGGAAGCACCATGATTTTGCCGGACCGGGGGCTCTCACTTCCCATCCAACCTATGAGATCCAATATCATATCTCCGGAGGCCATTTCCCCGCAAGGGATAGAAGGTCCTCTTATATACGTCGGTCCGGGCGAACTCAAAGACTTCAATGGAAAAGAGGTTGCGGATGCCATCATCCTGATGGAACTAGACTCTGGAAAGAACTGGCTTCATGCAGCAACGCTCGGTGCAAAGGCCCTGATCTATGTGGACCGGGGTTCCACGCCCAGAACATATTTTGAAGAAAAGATAGAGCTTTCCCCCATCCAGTTTCCCCGCTTCTGGATACCGCTTTCAGTCGTTCGGGAACTGTTTGGTCCCTTCGAAGACCTGCCAACGGGCCGTGTCACCTCCAGTATTGGTCTCACCTCTCAAATGACGTGGCAAAAGGCTACCGGCGAAAACATCTATTGCCTGATTCCCGGTACTGATCCCGAACTCCGGGAGGAGCTGGTGCTGGTGGAAGCCTTCTATGACAGCACCACCATGGTTTTCGGGCGATCACCTGGGGCCGATGAGGCCTGCGGTGTGGCTACTCTTCTGGAGCTGGCCCGGGCCCTGAAGAGAACCCCTCCTGCCAGATCCATTCTCCTTGTGGCAACAAGCGGCCATGCCCAGACATTAGCCGGCATGCGTGAACTGATCTGGAGCCTTCGGGCCAGGTCCAAGGACCTGAGAAAGATGGAAGAGAAGCTCCAGGCTATCGTCAAGAGGGCTCCCAAAATCATAGATGCTCTCGGAAGCGCATCTTTTGAGAGGCCAAGAGACGAATCCTCAGACAGGCTATTGCGAGAGGCCGTGGCTGAACGGATCAAAACAGAGGTGGACAGGATCTCCCGCCAACTCATGCGCCTTCGCCTGCAGGAAAAAGCCAGAGCCAATCAGGATATTATCCAGGAACTGGCTCGTTCCCGCCTTCTGCTTCGGCGTCTTGGCTGGCGCAACACCTTCAAAGATCTCACCCTAGAGGAGAAACAGGCGCTGAATGAGTTGATTCCTCTGGCGGCAAAGGACCATGAGGCGGTTCTGAGCGATGCCCAGGATCAGCTCAAAATCCTTGAAAGTGTGCGCAGTTTTCGGTCGCTTGTGAAGGCCATGGATCTTGCGGCAGTGGTCTCACTCCATCTTTCCAGCCACGGGGACGGACTTGGTGCCTTCAACAGCGGCTGGCTCTACCCCCTGAAGCCTAAGATCAGGAGGGTGGCCGCCTACAGTATTCTGGATGAAGTCTTACGTCATGGGGCATCAGTCGTGGAGCGATCCCTTGGGCATCCCTCCCTGTTCCACGACACCCTTCGGCCCAGCGGTCTCCGTTCATGGCAGAGCTATTTTCTTGATCGCCCCTACCTGGGAGGGGAGGTGAGCGCTCTCGCAGGATACCTGGGGGTAAGCCTGGTGACGGTCAATGATGCAAGACCCCTGTGGGGCACACCCTATGACCTTCCCGAGAAGGTGAACTGGGCGTATGCCTTGAGGCAGAGTGCCCTTATATGCGGCCTGGTGAATCAGCTGTCCCAAGCTCCATTCCTTCAAACCGGAAATCTTCCCAGACACGGGTTTGCCACGGTGACGGGGCGGGCCAATTTCCTTCGCCATGGTGAACTCTTTCCTGACCAGCCCGCTGCCGGGAGCATGATCCTGGCTTACCAGGGTCCGGGCCGCTACTATGCCATGGTCGATACCATGGGAACGTTTCACATCAAAGGGGTGGCTGACAAAAAGCATGTCCTGGATAAGGTGATCATCGAAGGGTACCGGTTTGAACCTGACACCGGGTCGGTGGTATGGGCCATCGATAAGAAGCAGACCGGCAAGGCTGCCTACCGGCTCACAATGCAACGAAAATCCATGGAAACAGACCTGGTGATGTTTGCCTGCAACCAAACCACCATTTTCAACCTGCTCGAACCGTGCTGTTTCCGGCACATGACCAAGATCCAGCTTATTGACGGCCGACGGGAAGCACTACCGCTGCGCTATTGGTTCAGTAGGACTGACACCCGGTCCTCCATCATCTCTTCCATCTATTTGGAACCCGGAACGCCTCTTAAGATGACCCTCTCCGATACGGTCCTTCGCAAGAAAATGATTCTCACCAATGCCACCGACAAACGACCAGAAGGGGTCGGATACCGGGTGGAGGATTGGCCCTCCATACATCATACCGGATTTAGGGTGGCCCGCGATATGTGGGCGCTCCTTGGGCCCCGGATCGCCAATCTCGAAGGGCATGGGATATACAATGAAAGGATTCGTGAGCTTCAGCGAGAAGGGACCGCAGCATTAAAAGAGGCCGAACTG
>JABXJY010000432.1 GCA_013375385.1 Desulfobacterales bacterium | reverse complement strand
CCAAGCCAGGATCTTTTTCTCAAAGGCTGAATAAGGTGGGCTCTGGACAGGCAATAATATCTCAGTTCTTGCTCATCAGATGGGTCACCATCTTTTCCAGGCCATCCAGGGTGATTTCAAACATTGGGAACATCTCTCTTATGATACTGATGGTCCGTGTGTAAGGCCACTCTTCTGCTGACTTGGGATTGAGCCAGGCAGAGTGCCGAAACATCCTGGCCAGGAGTTGCAGCCTCTCCACACTCGGCTTACCACTCCTTTCCTCTATATGAATTGATCCATCTGTAGCCATGAGCTCATAGGGGGCCATGCTTGCATCACCTACGATAATAAACCTTGTTTCCGGATCCATCCTGGCAAATTCGTCTACTCGACAGGGCTTTGAATGCCGGGGAGGGTCCTCCCACAGATAGTCGTAAATGGTATTGTGAAAGAAATACGTCTTCAGATCCTTGAACTGGCTCCGGGCATAATCAAAGAGGCTCTGAACAATGTCAATGTAGGGGTCCATTGACCAACCGCCGTTATCAATAGCGAGGATGACCTTGAGCCTGTCTTTTAGATTCCGGTCAAAGACAATCTCGATCTCTCCCCCATTCTTCATTGTCTGATAGATAGTCTCATCAATATTGATCTGATCCTTGGGACCTGCAGGTATCATGTTCCTCAGTCTTTTCAGGGCCTCCCCCATATGGTGCCGGGTAAGAGGGCCCTCTAAAGAGTAATCCCTGTATCTTCTGTCCATTGCAACCTTGACAGCCGATCTATTCCTGGACACACCTCCAACCCTCATGCCCCCGGGATGATATCCGGAATGACCCACAGGAGAGGTACCCCCCGTACCTATCCATCTATTTCCGCCGTGGTGGGCCTCAGTCTGCTCCCTCAATCTTTCAAGAAAATAGTCGATGAGCTCTTCGGGGCTCAGCCTATTAAGGGTATCTTCATCAATCCCAAGGGCATCCGCCAGGGCCCGTGGATCCTTTAGCCAGGCGTCTAACATGGCCTTGGCCGCCTCGGTTAAATCAAATTCAGCCAGAGGAGTCAGCTCAACCCCTTTGAAATGGTGGGCAAATACCTGGTCATAGCGGTCAAAATAGCGTTCACTCTTGATGAGTATTGACCGTGCCGATATATAAAAATCGTCAACGGAGTTGACCAGGCCTTTACTCAGGGCGTTCTGCAGCCTCAGAAACGAGGTAGGTGTAACTGGCACCCCTACACGACGTAATGTATAGAAGAATTCGGTAAACAAGGTCTATACCCTATACCGAGAGACATAGTTTTGGGCAATTGCATAATCGGGGCTTTTCTTAAATAACACCCCGAGATAGGGGATATCACCCTTTGCCAGATCCTTGACCTTGAAGTCAGGATCGGCGTACATCGCCCTGATCCAGTTTATAAGCTCCCTTGTAGCCGGTTTCTTTTCCACTTCCTTGAATTCCCTGAGCCTGTAGAAGGCGTTCACAGCACTATCGAGTAGCTCCTGGCCTATGTCAGGAAAATGTACCTGTACAATCTCCCGCAT
>JABXJY010000159.1 GCA_013375385.1 Desulfobacterales bacterium | reverse complement strand
AAGGGGACAATGGTGTTTTCTTTAAGAGGAGGAATGTCACGCAACGGATTGTGCGCCATGTTCCCCTGCCGTACGAGGAAGTGTAAGAAGACCCGTACCGAGGAAAGAACTGAGTTTACCGTGCGTGATTCCGCATTGAGCCTGGCTCTCATCTCAAGGAAAAAGGCCGGCTGAAGGGAGTTCCAATCCGCCTCTGCCTGGTGGAGATAACGATCGAAGATGAGAAGGTGGGCTCTGCAGGGCATGCACGTGTATCCCAGGCCTTGTCGATAATCGATATACGCATTGAGTTGAGGGGATAGGAAGCTTTCAAAGGGTTTCATGGAAGAGGGCCTTTCTCATCAGCTCCGTGTGGATGTGAAGATATCTTTGGGTGGACCGGATGTTCTCATGGCCCATCATTTCCTTGATCTCGTAGATGGATCGGCCTATCTGCAGTAGATTCTGCGCATAGCTGTGGCGCAGCCAGTATGGTGTGGAACAAAGCCCTGCCTCTTTCATCGCCTCTGAGATGTGATACATGACGACGCCGGAGCTGACCGGTTTGTATGGCGCATACGAGGTTAGAAAGAGTGCTCTGTGAGCAGTGGTAGGCCTGACTTTAAGGGCATAGGCGGCGATGGCCTTGAGGGTCTTATCCGGGATCGGCAAAATAACGGGGTTGGTGGTCTTTCTGTGTGGAACGGTGATCTCCCCTTTTTTAAAGGAGATGTCGTCAAGGGTAATTTTGCTGATCTCAACAGGCCGCAACCCTAAAGCGTACGCCAGATGGATCATCGCATAGGTTCGGATCTGTGTGGGACCGTTCAGTTTGAGGCTGGCAAAGAGTGTTTGTATTTCCTCAGGCCGCAAAAACTTTGGAGGGTTGGATTGATTGAACACAGGCGGTCCTACCAGCAGAGGAGCGAGATCTTTTCCTACCACCTCTCGCTCGTAGTAGAGATACTTCAGGAAGCCCCGCAGGCGGCCCCGATACACCCTGCGGGTGACGATGGAAAATGGTTCGTTAAACTCGGCCAGGAAGGCATCGAGGTGTTCGATCCTCAGGGCAGAGAGCGCGATTGTGTGATTTTCAAGATACATGTGCAAAGAGGCCAGGGGACCCTTCTTGATGATCTGAGGTGGATGGGGGAAGCCGCTTTGGCATGCTCCAGGTAGCAGAGGTAGTGTTCATAGATATCGGGTAACTGAACCTGGTAGGTTGGAATCTCCAGGGGCTGATCGATTCTGCCCTTTTCGTAGAGATACCCGGAAAGGCTTATGAGGGCACGGGAGGTATTCTTAAGGCCGGTATCCTTTCGGAACTCTCTGAAGGTGTCGAAGGTAAACATGTCTTTCCAGGCGATATCCTTTCTTAGTGCGTAGATGAGAAACTCGATGAGGATCTGGCCATAGTGGTCCCTGATTCGGCTGGCTCTAGGCTCCTCCACAGGCTTTCGCCACTCGAAATAATCCAGGGTGCCGTGGAGCAGCATCCTCATATCCTCATCGGCCACCTGTGTCCTCCTGAAGGGATTTTCTGATCAGCTGAGCGATGAGAGCAGGGCCCTGTGTTGGACGTGAATGCCCTGTGGGTTTTTTCGGCAACTCGAGTACCTGAAAGAGGGTGCCATCAAAGGCGATCAGGTCTTTCTTAATAAGGCCGTCCCTTGCTGCAAGGTATTCATCGACGCTGAGTTCGAGCAGAGAACAGATGGCATCATAGGAGTAAAAGGACAGCCCATAGCGATCAGAGACAAGCACAAGGAAGAAGTACACAAGGAGCTCCTTTTGATCCAAGGAGCTCACAAACCCATCGGTGAGGAACCGGTGAGGGATAAAGCTGAACCCTCCATCGATACGTCTGATGCGGTTGGGGTTTATCACCTTCTTTTTGATCAAGGCCCTGGCCCTTTCTTAGTCCCTTATGAGTAAATTTGTGTTCAAAACGCGCAGAAAAATTTTTGCAATGCCCGGAAAGCCATGGATATAGAGGATTTCCGGAGAATAAATAGTTATTCAACTTTTTACATCCTGTTTGGTTCCGGCTTGGCCGGGTTAGGGTTTACGGCCCTGTTACCACAGTTTTTTGGAATCCCCTAACGAGTCCCTCTTTGCAATCATTGGTAAGGGGTTGGAATCTCATAGATATAGACTCTTACCGCGTCGCCCTTTGCAATCACCGGCACCATCCAGAACTGTCCAGCGACCTTGATTCTATTGGACGCTGATGTGTCGACCTTTGCAATCAATGGGCTTTCTGCCTTTGCATCAGTTTCCCCCTTCTTTGATCGCCTCCTGTTTCGAATCGTTTGAAGTATACGATTTCGTTCAGTCTTCTGTGGATTCCTCTTACGATACGCTTTCCAATAACCGGGATTGGCCTCAGCCCATTTCCTGTTGCTCAGTTTCTGGTTCAATTGATATTCCGGATCCTTTCTCATCTTTTGTTTTTTCCAAGCCGCTTTTCTTGCTCGTCTGCATGCGGGCTTCATGCAGTAGTATTGCTCCTTATGCCTCGGGCACCGGGGAAAGAAACCACCACAATGGCAACATTGGATCTCCTCCATAGCCACGTACTCCTAATCTCGAGAAAATGGCATAAAAATAAAGGAATTACACAACGTGTGGGAATAAAAAGAATTATAAGGAAGGTTAATGACCTGTGTTTGGAGGAATTATATCGTGGAATCTAAATACTCAAAACATAACCATACTGAAAACATAGCTTGCCAATATGGTGTTTCCGAAAACTGAAGAGATCATCTCAGCTTTTAAATTGGCTGAAATGGATTTGACTTCTGATTTCTACCTGAAGTCCTCCGGCTTGTAAATTATTGGCTCACACTAGATTCCTATTGCAAATCAACAGAATTGATGAAGAGCCGGGAATGGGGATACCATCTTGAAATATGCGGTTGTAATAGTCGTGATCCGATCATATAAGAGTTCTACGGAGCCCTTCATTTTGGCGGACAGGTTTCAGAATAATATTGAAATTTACACTACCATATGTATACTCAAATTTGACTAGATTTCAGGTTATGGAACGAAATCTATCAAAAACCTCAGCCAGAAAATTGATAGGGTTTTGTATGAAGTCATAACTACAGCGATTTTCCAGGTTAATTCCGAATTGTAATTAACTGAAAGTAATGACTAGCAGCAGACATCTACACTCTTCCGCATGTCGTCCATGAGTTGGGAGAAGAGCGGACGGGTCACATGCTCAAAGATCTGTCGGAGTTGGCCTCAATCGTTCGAAGGCCTTAATTCTTTTGAACAAAAAGTGCGTATACACCTTTTGGGACCAGCTCGAAGCTTAGGATATGGTCTTAGGAACCGAGGCAACCAAAGCCTTGTGGCAGAGCCCGGGCGTAGAGGGCAAAAATACATCAAACCTTAAAGCATGGGAGAATAGAGAGATGGCAAAGGAAGTCTACAAACAGCTGTGTGAGACAACGGCTAAACGTGGAGGCATGTATCCGGGTGTGGACATATCGGAATTCTACGAGTTGGTAGAAGAACTATTCACCCCAGAGGAGGCCGCGGTTTACATGGCCATTCCTCGCGGTTTCAATCCGGCGAGCACAATCGCCGAAAATATGGGCAAAAGCAAGGAAGAGGTGGCCTCAATTCTTGAGACCATGGCCGACAAAGGGCTTTGCAATGCTGGCAGAATGGGCGAGACCATTTTCTATGGAGCCCCCCCATTTGTGCCGGGGATATTTGAATTCCAGTTTATGCGGGGAACGAGCACGGAAAGGGATAAGAAGTTGGCTAAGCTTATCCATGCCTACAAAGCGGCCGTAAACAAAACTAGAGGGGCAACAAAAATAACGTTTCCGCCTAATCGAGTTATCCCCGTCGATAGAGTGGTCAAAGCCGGAAATAAGATCCACACCTATGACCAGGTGAAGTCTTATATTGAGAAATACGATCCTCTGGCAGTAAGCACCTGCTTTTGCCGCCATGAAGGGAAGTTGATCGATGAAAACGATGACTGCGGAAAACCAAACGAAGTATGTATGCAATTCGGCATGGGTGCCCAATTTGTAATCGACAGAAAAATGGGTCGAAAAATCGATAAAGAGGAGGCCATGGAGATCTTGAAAAAGACAGAAGAAGCCGGCCTGGTTCACGCCACTATGAACAGGCAAGAGATCGACTTCCTCTGCAATTGTTGCTCCTGTCACTGCATGATATTGAAGACGGCTCTCGACCAACCCAAGCCTGGTGTAGCTCTCAATTCCGGTTTTAGGCCTGAATGGGATACCGAGCTTTGTACAGCCTGTGAAACCTGTATCGATCGATGTCCCGCGAATGCTCTGACATTAAGTGAAGAAGATGTCCCAGAGGTGCATCTGGATCGTTGTATTGGCTGCGGGGTCTGCGCTATGGGTTGCCCATCGGAAGCTATTGGGCTCGTTGAAAGGCTTAGTGTACCCGTACCGCCCGTAGATCAAAAGGCTCTCAGGGAAGCTATGAAAGCAAGCCAAGCCCGATAGAGTAGACAATGAAGAGCGGAGAATTTTTCCTATACTGAAATAAGCTCATCCGCTAGGCCGTTTTCCTGTTTGGCATCACGCCAGAAGGTCAGGGTTATATTATTGGTTTATCTAGAATATACTGAAAATGAATTGTGCTAAATTTAGTAAACCTCTATGACCGATTTTTTTCAAGGGAAATCCCATCTTGGCTTGGTATCCTTGATTGAATGTGAGCTGCTATCATTGTGCAAAAATGAAAGATCAAAAAACCTTCGTATACTGATACAATTCTATACTTTTTGCGCCCGAAATATTTGATAGGCAGGGGTGAGGTATTTTGTGCCCTCACCCCATTTTTCTTTGATTACCTGTAAAGATTCTCAGTCCACCCCATACCTTCTAGGTTACCATATGCATTCAAAATCGCTTCTTTTTCCTTGACATCCTCAAAGGCCGATGAGTAAAAAAGTTGAGGGTTCTGTTGCCCCACTGAGTTTAGCACAACCAGGAACTCGCTGGAGAGTCTCGACGTTGGGTCGAGCGAGCTGTACAGGTGGGCGAGAATGATTTGGCATCTGATCTCGCGGGCGCTGTGCAGGCGATGGATTCTGTCAACTATCGTCTTCTGGCCGCCTTGAACAAAGTAGCCGGCCCTATGGTGTATCCCTACTGGGTAAGCAGAATCATAAATGGACTTGTAGGAGGGAGAAAATGGACAAGAAATATTCTTTGCTGAGATGGGAAAGGGAGGGGGCAATCGGCATCCTTCGTTTCAACCGACCTGAGGCTCTTAATGCCCTCAGTCCAGAGCTGCAGGAAGAGCTCCTGGATTTGTTGCCTCGATTGAGCCTCATGGAGGATCTTCAGGTCGTCATCATTACCGGAGAGGGGAAGGCATTTTCCGCCGGAGGCGATCTAGAGGGTTTTTTGGCTCGGTCTACAGCGCATGCGGAGCTAGGAGGGACTCGGGAACTATTCCGAAACCGTGTGCCCAGGGCCTTACTGGCTGTGGAGATTCCCCTGATTGCCGCGATCAACGGACCGGCCATAGGGGGCGGGCTCACCCTGTCTCTAACTTGCAACCTGCGCATTGCCTCTGAGGATGCCCGATTCGGTGCGACCTTCGCACGGGTGGGCCTTGCCCCGGAGTATGGCAGTTCCTTCCTGCTGGCTCAGGTGGTGGGGCTGACCCGAGCGAGCGAGATGATCCTCACAGCCCGGATTATCGATGCGCAAGAGGCCCTTTCCTTTGGCTTGGTTAGCGAGGTCCTTCCTTCTGATCGGCTTTTAGCCCGGGCTCGCGAGCTTGCCAAACAGATTGCCGCACTGCCACCGCTCGCTATCCGCATGTGCAAACGGGTGCTCCACCACGGCATGGATTGCACCCTCTCCCAGGCCCTGGATTATGAGGAATTGGTTGAAACCCACTGCTTCAGTAGCCTAGACCACAGGGAGGCAGTCAGCGCCTTTTTAGAGAAGCGGCAGCCCCACTTCCTCGGCCGTTGAGAAGTAATTGCAGTGGATTGCGTCTTTTCAACCATTACCAAGGCGTTGAAAAAGAAGGATACAGTTTCCCTTATTGGTTTCGGAGCCTTTAAGGTGCAAAAAGGGAAGACCAGGAAAGGAAGGCACCCAGGGACCGGGGAAGAGATCAAGATCAAGGCAAAGAGGGTCCCAAAGTTTGTACCAGGGGGAGCTTTAAAGGATGCTGTAAAGTAGAGTCTAGGGCTGGCCAATCTGAAGGCAGGGTCATCATAGCTCTGCCTTTTTCGTTCAGTTTGATCATGAATTGTCCACATCCTATGACTAACGATTACTGCTATCTATACGTAACATGGACTGGCTGGGTGCATATTCATCATGAACTGAACAATTCCAGATAGCCTCAACCTATTGCATATTTCAATCGCAGTTCATTCAAAGCAGGGGTTCGAAGATTCCAACAAAATACTG
>JABXJY010000431.1 GCA_013375385.1 Desulfobacterales bacterium | reverse complement strand
TCATTAGGATCAAAAAGGGGCTTTACATTTTTGGAGATGAATACCGGCGCAGGCCCTTTTCGCGTGAGATCTTGGCTAATCTCATGTATGGGCCATCCTATATATCCTTGGATTATGCATTGCAGCACTATGGTCTCATCCCGGAGCGCGTTGAGGCTGTAACCTCCGTGACCACCGGTCGGTCCCGCAGGTTCTCCACACCGGTCGGCCTCTTCACCTATCGCATGATTCCTCTTGAGGCCTTCCGTATTGGGATGGATAGGATTGAAATCGGCGATGGCCGCGCCTTCCTCATGGCCACGCCGGCAAAGGCACTGGCTGATAAGCTTCATGATCTCCGGGGGACAGGAATTCAATCACAAAAGGAATTGAACGATTACCTTGAGAGAGATCTCCGGGTCGATCCGGCAGTCCTGCGGGAGCTGGAGCCAGCGGAGCTTCATACCATTGCACGAGGCTACCAGTCTCGAAAGATCAGGCTGCTCAGTGATCTCGTTCGCCGCCTCCACCACCAGGTAGAAAAGGAACGTGGCCATGCATGAAGCAGTCGGGCGAATGCTCTCCAAATATGAATGCCGCGGGCTCAATGAGTACATAAACGCCTTGCGTGAAATCTTACAGGACATAGCCTTGCTGGGCCTCTGGCGCAGCAAGTTCTTTGAAAAAGCGGCCTTTTATGGTGGAACCGCTTTGCGCGTTCTCTATGGTTCGGACCGATTTTCCGAAGACATGGATTTCTCTTTGCTGGAACCGTTAGACAGGTTTGATATCACCAGTTATACCGCATTCCTGGAAAGGGAGACCAAAGGCTTTGGTTTTGATATATGGGTTGAAAGAATCGACAAGACCATACAGACGCCGGTTCAATCCGCCTTTCTCAAGGCAGATACCCGGAATCAACTCCTCGTTATCGAGACAGGGGAGGAGATACTGAAGGCGATTCCCAAGGGCCAGGTTCTAAGGATTAAGCTGGAAGTGGACACCGATCCGCCTCCGGGTTTTGCAACACAGACCCGTTATCTCTTGCAGCCCATTCCTTTTTCCGTGCGTGCCTTCGTGCTTCCAGACCTATTTGCGGGCAAAATGCACGCTATTCTCTGTCGAAGATGGAAAGGTAGGGTTAAGGGGCGAGACTGGTACGATCTCGTGTGGTATGCCGCTCATCATCCCGAGCTGCACCTCCACCACCTTGAACAGCGAATGCGCCAGACCGGGGATTGGAAAGAAGATGCACCTTTGACATCAGAGAAGTTTAAAGGCCTGCTCATTCATGCGATACAGAGCCTGGATGTAGACCAGACCCGCAAGGAAGTGGAGCCTTTTGTCAAGAATCCGGAGAACTTATCTATCTGGTCCCAGGAGTTTTTCCTGGATATTGTTTCAAGGATAAGGTTTGTTTAAAGGAAACTTCCAACTATACTCATTCTGCGTAAAAGCCATAAACGCATTGCCAGGACTTGACATTTTGATCGGACACCCATCCCAAAAAAGCCTCTGTGCAATCTGATACATGGTCATTGAAGGTGAGTATCGAGAAAGAG
>JABXJY010000158.1 GCA_013375385.1 Desulfobacterales bacterium | reverse complement strand
GGGCCTTCTCCGCAATGGACGATGGTTCCCGGATAGCCCTTATGTCGATCAAAAGACCATCAGCGCCTTTCTCAACGGCCATGTATTATCATATGATAAGAGCCTGGCGGGCATCCAGCGGTATCACGGCACAATCCCCGATGTGATGGTGGTGCAACTGCTGGGGACAGACCTGTTCTCACACTATCCGGCTCGGGATTTAGAAAACCGGGATGCTTCCATGGACGAGATTCAGAAATACTACACTCGAACCGTGCTGGATCCACTCATAGGCAGGTTGATCCGATTTCTGAAAAAGGCAGGGTATTACAAAGATTGCATTTTTATCCTGGTCTCGGAGCATGGCTCCACCAAGATCAATAAGCACATCCCTGATAAGACTCTCCACCGCAGCCTGAGCAAGGGTTTCACACTGCCCGGTCGGGAGACAGGCAACCGCCAGGCGGAGGCGGTCATTATGCTGGGGGCGTGCACCAAGGAGATTTACCTCAAGAACCGACAATCAGGCAATTGGATGCATCCGCCGCGTCTGCTGGCCGATGTCAAGCCTGCGGTGGATCTGGTGCTCGCCAACCCAGATATTCAAACCTGTATGAACACACTGGTAATCCGCCAGTACCCTGGTGAGCGGCACAGTGAGATGAAGGAGCATGACCAGTGGTGGGTTTTCGACTGGCAGGCCTATCGGGCCACTGTCAAAGACGATGTGTCCTTTCTCCAGGCCTTGCGTCCCTTGAGTGTGCTGAAAAGGCATTTTGAGCTGGGGGAATACGTGGTGCAGGAACTGAGAAGACAGTACACCAGAGACACAGCGCCCGATATCAAGGTCATCAACAAAAAGGGGTTTTACTTCGAGCGCGATTTCGATAAGTACGGACACCACGGCAGCTACTATCCTACCGACTGTATCGTCTCCTTTTGGGTAGCTGGTCCTGGCCTCGCCCGTATCCTCCCAGGCCGTTACTGCCTTGACCGGGCTGCTTCAACCTTGGACCTCGTGCCTATGGTGGCATATCTGCTGGGGATTCCGTTGCCCAAAGGGATGGATGGAAACAACCCTCTCAGGGATCTCCGGGAGAAGCCAGCAAGGTTCAGGGCAATGGCTCCGGCTGACCCGGACATCAGCATCCCCCAATGACACCTGCAAAGATAACTTCCAGGAATTCTTGTCATTGACACTACATTAAACCCTGGACATTTCCCCCTTAGATTGATAATAGACAGCCACAAGACATGACCAATAGCTGCATGAGCTCGATTACCTGCACTTGTGGTGATCACTTAATGAGAGAATCTAATCATGGTCCAAGCTGAAGGAATACCTCATAGGTATCGCTGGGTAATACTCGGGGTATTGTGGAGCGCCTATATTGTGGTTTTCCTGCACAGACTCAGCATAGGACCGCTCGCTCCCTTCTTTAAAGATGGTCTGGGCCTGAGCAGTACGCAAGTAGGATTGCTTATGTCGGCTGCCTCCTTCGGCTACATGTTAAGCATATTCCCGATAGGCTGGGTCGTTGACAAGATTGGCGCACGGTGGCCAATGGTAGCGGGGGAGTTGATTGCCGGCACGTGTATGATAGCCCTGTTCTTTGCTGCATCGTATAGGTGGCTGCTCATACTCATGTTTGTAACGGGTGTGGGTTGTGGCTTTCTCTTGCCCTCAACCACCCAGGGTGTTATAGCGTGGTTCCCCCTCAGAGAGCGGGCAACAGTCATGGGCCTCAAACAAACAGCCGTCAACATAGGGGGCATCATTACTGCCGCCACCCTACCTACCATTGCCCTTGCCCTCGGTTGGCGCTATGGCTTCCTGTTCCTCGGCATCATATCCATAGCCATAGGGGCCACGGCACTTATCCTCTACAAAGCACCTCCCATGGGTTCATCCGGCTCTGTTGGCTCTGCGACACCCGATACGGCTGTGTCTCTGCTTGAAATTCTCAAGAGTCGCGAAATCTGGCTGCTTGCCCTCTGCGGCCTGTGTTTAACGTGGGTTGAGATGGCGATGATAGCCCATCTTGTCCTTTACCTTACGGAAGTGCTGCTCTTTGGTGTTGTCGCCGCCGGAGGGCTTCTGGCCATGACCGAGGCCGCCGGGGCCATCGCCAGACCAGGAAGTGGCTTCCTCAGCGACCGGGTCTTTGGTGGGAACAGGAAACAGGTCTACATACTGATCGCTGGCACAGCCTCAATCATGTGTCTGATAGTGGGCCTCTTCGGGCCCTATCTTTCGTGGGCCCTGTATCCCGTCCTGCTTCTCTTGGGGATAGGAGGTATAGCCTTTGGTGGCATCCAGCTTACCCTCCTGGCTGAGTTTGGCGGTCGACGTGGGGCCGGGAAGGCTGTAGGTCTGGGCAGCATGGGTGCCTTGGCTGGCTCTGCACTTGGGCCAGCCTTGTTTGGCTACATCGTGGACACATCTGGTTCCTACAATCTGGCCTGGTTATCCCTGGCGTTTTTAGCAGCGCTGTGCGTCTTCCTGCTCCTCTTTGTAAGGGAAAGGAAAAGGAAGATTTGAGCTATGTGGTGGCATGAATCGCCAAGGCTTGGTAGCAGTCCACCTACTTCCCATAGGTTTCCGTCAGCTCCTTTAAGCCGAGCCGCTCCAGGCTGGCCTCTGAAGGATTGCCTGTCTCTGGATCCCAGCCCATGCCCTTATAGTACTCAGAGCTGAGTGTGTCTATGTCTATCGTTATGCCGGCAAGAGGCCCCTCGCTCTTGGGAGGTATCCCGGCCATGCGGAGGGGCAGCTTTATCCCAGATGGCCGAATACCTTCTCTTATATTGAAAGACTGCCTCAATGTCTGAATTCGGGCCCCTGTTTTCAGGGCCTCGGCCATATCCATATCCCATCCGGTAACAGCGTTCAGGAAATCCAGTAAAGGGTAGTTGCCAAAGAAGATGACCGGAAAGAGGCAGACGCCGGCGCAGGTGCCCACCTGCCAGTAGCTCGAAACAGTAGCGCTAGCGGCACCCTTGTTCCCGTATTCATATTGTCCTAAACCATGGAACTGCAATTCCGGGTAGGGGGCGATGACTGCCTTGCCTGCATCGAGACGAGCCGTGGGAGCCCCAGCTGTGTGGCGGCCAGGGGTGGGATCGCAGACAAACCCCGTGCCTCGGCCCGGCAGGTACAGGGCATTATGCAGACCAGGTTCTTGCCCGCCTACGTGCACGGCGTATTCTTCGGCACCTTTCCCTATCTTGCTGGCAGCAACCTTAACCCCGTCAGCCAGAATGTCACCGAAACCCTCTCGTCTGATGATCTTTTCGAGCATGGCAATCATGGCCTCCGCATTGCCCCAGGTGAGTTCAACCCCCTCGGTATCTGTTGTGCTGATAATACCTTTTTCAAAGCACTCCATGGCGAAAGCGAGCGCACTGCCCGCAGAGATGGTATCCAGGCCGCTTCGATTACACATGTCATTCATTTTGATGATGGATAACAGATCATCATTCAGGCACATGGGGCCGAATGCACCCAGAGTTTCATACTCGGGCTTGTGGACTTCCGCAACAGGATACGGCCCTTTAGAGACATTGAAAATGCCGCCACAGGCAATGGGGCAATTGGCACAGCCGTACTTCTTCGTCTGGTACTGAATAACCGTATCGCCATCCCCTATCTTTCCCACCGTTGGAAAAGCTTGCTCGCCAGCCAGAAGCCAGTTTTTTACAGGTGTCGCTCCTGCGGCCACCAGCGTTCCAGTGAGTCCGCAAGTACCATAATCCACGAGGGCCTTAGGGAAGCCCCCTGCATCACGAAGTTCTTTAACGAAGGCCTTGCGTAACTGGTCGAGCCTGCCCTTATCGCCTATGGCAACCTTTCCCTTGCCATGGACTGCAACCGCTTTGAGCCGTTTGGAGCCCATAACCGCGCCCACTCCTGAACGCGCTGCAACACGCCCTCTATCGTTTACAATGCCGGTGATCAGGGATAGTCTCTCAGAGGCTGGGCCAATGCAAGCGACTCTAAGCCTGGAGACCCCCAGATCTTCGCGCAGCTTGTCCTCCGTATCAATTGTGTCTCGCCCCCACAGGTCAGATGCGTCTTTCAACTCCATGCCTTCATCGGTTACCAGAAGATATCGAGGTGCGGCTGCAATGCCGGATACGAAGATTGCATCCCAGCCAGCAGATTTCAGCTCGCTGCCAAAGTAGCCTCCTGTATTGGCATCTCCCCAACCGCCGGTAAGCGGCGACTTGCATACCGCCATATACCGACTGCCCGTAGGCACTGGCGCCCCGGTCAGTGGTCCAGCAGTAAAGCCGAGGATGTTTTCCGGACCCAGCGGGTCTACGCCCCCCTTCTGACGCTCGAATAAGACTCGCACCCCGAGTCCATAACCCCCTATGAAATCACGTGCAAGTTTCTCATCAAGCCTCTCCTCCTTGATCTCTCCCGTGGATAGATCCACGAAGCCAATCCTTCCCCTGTATCCTCCGGTCATGGTGTATCCCTCCATTCTCTATGGTTTTCTTTCTATGTAGAGCCATCGGTTCCAGAATTTGATCCCGAGGCCGAACCCGAATTGATCCCCCTCAGATATGAGAAAGGGGGTTCCTCACAATTGAGTTATATAGAATACCAGTTGATCAAAAGTCCACCTAAATCTTGACCTCCACACAACTTTAACAGTTGGGTTTCATCTCCGGTTGACTTCCCCCCTGGTTTGAGCATAATAGTGAGGACTAATCGAGGATGGTTTTCCTGTTGGAGGTCAGATGTATTCGGTCAGCGAGGTGATGGAGTCCAGAAACGTGGCTGTGATCGGGGCCTCTCGCGATCCCCTGAAGCTCGGGGCCCTGCTCCTCAAGGTCTTGAAGGATACGGGGTTCCAGGGACAGGTGGCAGGTGTAAATCCCCGGGGAGGAGAGGTGCATGGGGTTCCGCTATACCACAGTCTTGATGAGATCCCCTTTTCCGTGGAGCTGGCCGTTTTTCTCATCCCCCCCAGGGCCATACCATCGTCCTTGGCCGACTGCGCGCGCAAGGGTGTGAAGGGTGTTATCATCTCCTCTGAAGGATTCGCTGAGACGGGGGCACAGGGAGGGCAGTATCAGGAGGAGGTTCGCACCATCCTTCGCTCCACGGGTATGCGGGGCTTTGGGCCCAATACCCTGGGAATCGTGAACACGGCGACAGGCCTGACCACCTCCTACTTTGCCAATGAGCGCATGCTCAGTCCTGGGTCCATCGGGTTTGTTGCCCAGTCTGGAATCTTTGTTGGCGCACTGCTCCACTACCTGAGCTCCTTTGAATGGTTCCGGATCTCAAAGGTGTTGGGCCTGGGCAACAAGGTTGATGTGGACGAATCCGATGCCCTGACCTATCTGATGGAAGATGACCAGACCCGCATCGTGGGAATGTATCTGGAAGACATACGCGATGGGCGACGATTCGTGGAGGCGGCCCGGAAAACTGTGACGCACAAGCCGGTTCTTCTCCTCAAAGGAGGGAGTACCCCGGCAGGGGCTCGGGCCACGGCTTCCCACACAGCAAGCCTGGCCATGGATGATGCGGTGCTCGATGGAGCCCTACGTCAGGCAGGGGTCTTGCGCATGGGAGGCATCGACGAACTCATCGGGACCCTCATGGGGTTCCAGTGTATGCCCCTGCCCCTGGGCGAGCGCATCGCCGTGGTGACGTACAGCGGTGCCCAGGCAATCATGAGCATAGATGCTGCCACGGAGGAGGGGCTCGGGTTGGCCCATTTCACCAAGGAGACCCAGGAAAGACTGGCTGAGGTCATTGCCACCCCCTCCAAGGCTCAGAACCCCGTGGACGTATTCCCGGACATGATGGCCCACGGCTTCAAGAGGACCGCTACGGAGATCCTTCGTGCCCTGCTGGATGACCATGGGGTCCACGGGATCATCTTCATCTCCTCCGCTGCCTTTGGGGCCGATCCTTTTCGTCCCCTTGTGGAGGTGATTCATGAACGCCTGACCAAGCCTGTCTTCTTCTCCTTGCTCGGCGCCAGGGAGAATGTGGAGGCCTGCCGAGCGCTCCTGGAGGAACATCGGATTCCATTCTACCTCTTTCCAGAGATGGCGGTTCGGGTCTTTGCCAACATGCGGCGATATGCCAGAACGGTGAAGAGGCAAGGATGAAGGGTTTATGTCTTATATGGCGCTGGCCCCGCCATCAACCATTATCGTCTGTCCGGTAATAAAATCCGAGGCTTCAGAGCAAAGGAATAATGCTGGATGTGCCACCTCTATCGGTTCTGCTATTCTCCCAAGGGGAATGGCTTTAACTATCTGATCATGGAGATCCTTATTTGACCAGAAGGGTTGGCTGAATTTCGTTCTCACCATAGACGGGGCGACAGCATTAACCTGAATGTTGAATGGTGCGAGCTCAAGTGCAAGCACCTTGGTCATCATCTCAATTCCAGCCTTTGCTATGCCGTAGATTCCCATGGCAGGAGCAGCTCT
>JABXJY010000430.1 GCA_013375385.1 Desulfobacterales bacterium | reverse complement strand
GATGGGATTGGGGTCTTTTCCGGAAGACGATCCTCTTTCCTTAAAGATGCTGGGAATGCATGGAACCCGTTATGCAAATTATGCAGTTAGTGACACAGATTTACTTATTGCTGTGGGAGCAAGGTTTGACGACCGGATAACTGGTAAGATCTCAGAATTTGCCTCGCACGCCAAGATAATCCACATAGATATTGACCCCACCGCTATAAGTAAGAATGTGAGGGTCGATATTCCTATTGTGGGTGATGCCAAGGATATTCTCTCTCAGCTACTCTCGGCTGTCCAAAAAGGAAAGAAAAGAGAGAGTTGGCATCGAAAGATTCGGGAGTGGAAAAAAAAGTATCCCTTAAAATACGAATTAGGTGAAGATTTGAAACCTCAGTACGTAGTGGAAATGATATATAAAGTGACTAAAGGAGAAGCTATCATTGCTACTGAGGTAGGCCAGAATCAGATGTGGGCGGCTCAGTTTTATCAATATACCAGGCCCCGGACTTTTATTTCCTCGGGAGGGCTAGGAACTATGGGGTACGGTTTTCCTGCTTCAATTGGAGCCCAGGTTGGCCGTCCGGGAAAGATTGTTTTTGACATTGCTGGCGATGGAAGTTTTCAGATGAATATCCAGGAGCTGGCGACAGTAGGCAATTACCAAGTTCCCGTGAAAATCGCGATTTTGAATAATGGATATCTGGGGATGGTGAGACAATGGCAGCAGCTATTTTACCAGTCTCGCTACTCCCAGGTGAATCTAGAGGGCCACCCTGACTTCGTAAAAGTGGCAGAAGCTTACGGAGTTGAGGGAATCAGAGTGACCAAGCCGGAAGAGGTAGAACCGGCTTTAAAAAAAGCTCTCAATATAGCCGGACCAGTGGTTTTAGACTTTAGGGTCTCCCGTGAGGAAAATGTTTATCCTATGGTTCCAGCAGGAGCAGCTCTCACTGAGATTATAGACGGACTAGCCTGATAGCCAGATTTTTTGGCGTCTGTAGTTCAGTGGAGGGGCCCTTGGCCTCTTCCCCCTCATTTTTCATTTCCCATTAATTTGCCCCATTTTACCCGATTTTGTACTTCACTTCGAGACTATTTGGACACCAAGCAGTAACACAGAAACCTCTCGTGTCTGCCGAGAACGGCCACTCACTTCGACTTGGTACTCCCGAGTTGACATGATGGAAGAGAGTGATAGTATAACTTCTGGCTGTACAGAAAATAGTTTGTTTCACCTGGGACAGTAGGTGGCCCCGAGGCTAATGTAGACTGTCCCTAGCACCTCCAGCTACTCAGTGAGTTGCCAGGGGTTTATCCAGCCGGAAAAGAAATCTCCTACCGTTACTGCTTTATTCACGCAAGATAAGGTGCGTTCCATGAAAAAGTACCGGGCCGAGAAAATAAAGATCCACGAAAAGATCCGCAAACTTTCCCTCCTTAGACTCATTACTTCAAAAATAAACCCGACCAACAACATTACGCCTGATTTAAGAATAAAATCTCGCTATTTAGCTGTTAAACAGCTTAAGATCCCCACACATCTGTTGGTAAATACCAAAAA
>JABXJY010000157.1 GCA_013375385.1 Desulfobacterales bacterium | reverse complement strand
ATGATTCTTATCCTATCTTTCATGATCTCCTTAACTCCTCTTCTAAAGATGCTATGATCTTGGTGCCCTTTCCTGGCTGAGATATGATCTCTAATTCTCCCCCGATAAGGACCAACCTCTCCCTCATGCTCATGAGGCCGAGGGATTTGGTCTGCAGGGGAGAAAGAACATCATCCACCACAAATCCTACACCATTATCCTCGATACTAGCAGTTACGGTCCCCTCCGAGGATGTTAGGCTTACATATGCCTCTGTTGCCCTGCTATGTTTCAAGATGTTATTCAGCCCTTCCTGAAAAAGTCTATATACGGTGATGTTGGTTATAGACTGAAGAGGTTTTTGAATCTGCTCAAAATTCCATTTTATCTTAATCTCTGAGTATGATTTAAAGTCTTCACAAAGCTCCTCTAAGGCAGATATAAGTCCCAGATCTTCAATCAAAGGCGGATGCAGTGCATGAGAGAGTTCCCTGATTTCCTTTATCGTTCTATCCACAAGATACGAAAGCTCACTCAATTGGTCCTTTATGGTAGAGAGCTTATGCGGTACCTTTTTATTCGCCCTGGAAAGACCCATCTTTAATGTGCCTAATAGTTGACCGATGTTATCATGAATTTCCCTTGATAGAGATTCTCTCTCCCTTTCCTGGATCTCTATGATCTGTCTCGATAGCAACCTTATCTGTTCCTCGGCCTTTTTTGTCTCTGTTATATCTTGAAGGGTTTCTACGGCGCCAATTAATCTTCCGTTAGAGTCCTTCAGGGGGGCTGCTGTAAAATAGAGCCATTTTCCATCATAGCTCACCCGGGAGAAATAATCTGTGGCCTCATGTGCTCCCTCTATCAGATCAGAGGCCCTATGTTTTTCTGGATACCATTGAGGGATCTCATCTATCTTTCCATCTACCAGCAGATCAGCCATGCATGGCCTCTTTTCACTGTAGAATGCCCTCCATTGCTGATCGGTACCAACTATATCCTTAGCCTTGATCCCGCTGTACTCTTCCAAGGCTCTATTCCAGTAAGTAACTCTATGGGTCTTGTCAATGACAAACGTTGGAATAGGTGAAGCATGGAGTATATTCTTTAGTTTCTCCTCACTTTTTCTGAGTGCATCCTCTGCCCGCCTGCGCTCAGTGATTTCTTTAACCAGTGAATCACGAGAAACAGTGGTCGCATACAAGTCTTCCGTCATTTTATTGAATGCACCAACAAGATCGCCTATTTCATCCTTTGGGCCGTATGGATTGTTTATCGGTTTCAAGTGCCCTCGAGAGATTCTCAATGCTGATTCCGATACTTCTTTAATCGGTCTTGAAAACCTTTTAGAAATATATGCAGCAAGTATGGTTACTGAAAAGGCGATAACCAATACCAATAGAATCATTGTATTACGTATTATATTTGCTGCTTTAAACGCTTCTGAAACAGGTTCTGTCACAATAATTCCCCAGCCCCAGCCATCAAAATCACCATCACCCCTCAATGCATACCGAGCTGTGATGACATTTTCGCCTCTGTCGTTTCTATATTGTGAGATTCCTGTTTTGCCGGCAAGCAAATCCTTGACCACTTGATATTCATGCAGGCGGTGGGTGTTAAGAAATTGCTTTTCATCGGGACCTGCTAATATCTCGCCCCTCTTGTTGAGCAGGTAAGCGTGATTATCACCTGCGGTTCTTTCGTCTAATACCTTCACCCTCTCTACAATATGATCCATGCTCAACCTGGTAGTCAAAACGCCGATGACTTCTTCATTGCCTTCACGGGTTATGGGCGCATTAAATCCGATCACTGTCTTGCCTCCTGCTGTTTCTGCACGATAGGCATCTAACGGAATAAGATCGCCTCGTTTGCATTGAATCGTCCTCTGAAACGATGGCATATCGGCTCTCGACTCACCAACAAGTTCCTTGCGCGTACAGGCTATGATAGTTCCGTTTTGGTCAATTACGGAGATTGCTTCATAGAAGGGATAGGCGTCTATAACCTCTTCTATATATTGTTGCTTTGCATCCGTGTCGGTGCCCTCAAAAACATCAGCTAGAGAAAGCAGGTTGATGTCTCGGTACCGTGAACTTACATAGTATGATATCTTTCTTCCGCAATCCCTGGCACGATCACTCAAGTGTGCTTTTGTATTTTCTTGAAGCTGATCTTTGGTGACATAAAAGGAGATACCTCCACCAACTATTATGGGCACCAGAGATAGCACCAAGAAGTAGAGGAGCAGTTTCTTACCAATTCCGAATTTCATACCTCTTTGTTTTTCCATGTAATTCTATAGCCTTCTATTGACCATCAGATCGATCTTAGCGAAAAAACTCCTCGGTATTAATCGCTATTAATTGGACACGTAAATTTAACCATTTGACAGACTAATGCCTATGGTTGATTCCTTTACCCAAAGGATAAGCGCCTTTGTGAGGGCAGTATAGAATAAAGGAGCCTGTGTGTCAATGATGGCTAAAAAGAAGAAGGCCTCACGAAACTCTGCTATTAAATGGACAGGATCTAGAGATTTCTCGGTGAAAGCCATCCTGCCCGCCAAAGACGGGAGGCAATCTCAATCCTTTGTGAATTCACCGACAATTGCTGAATTCCCGGGCCCAGGCTTGACAGGAAAACGGGAGAAGAATATACTTCCTGCCAAAATATGAAGGGTTGTTGGGAGTCTAGAAAATGAGGAGAAGGATATGGCTTTCGTAGTTAGCTTTATTATCCTATTTGTCTTTTGGATGTTCCTGTCAGGGCGCTTTGACTATTTTCATTTATCTTTGGGGATCATATCCTGTGCTATAGTAGCCCACGCCTCCCACGATTTGTTATTCAAGGATATAAGGGCCAAGAACAGACATATAGAGGTCATCCGGTTCATTAAATATTTGCCTTGGCTTTTTTACCAGATCGTACTAGCCAATATTCATGTAGCCTATCTGGTGCTGCATCCCAGAACGCTCAAGCTCATAGATCCCCATATCATCAGATTCAAGACAGGGTTACGAAAGGATTTATCTTTGGTGACCTTTGGTAACTCTATTACCCTGACCCCTGGCACTATCACCGTGCTCATAAAAGAAGGACACTATTATGTGCATGCTATAGATAGGTTTGTGGCTGAAGGTTTACCTGGAGATATGGAAAAGATGGTAGGCCATATATATATGGAGGATTGAGATGGAGAGTTTCTTTTTGGCAATTGGTCTAATATTGGGTCTTTTGATTCTACTCAGTCTCTACCGCGGTGTATTTGGGCCAACGCTTTTTGATAGGATAATTGGGGTGGGGTTTGTTGGCAGCAAGACCTTGGTTCTTTTAGTGCTTATGGGATTTATGTATGGGAGAATAGATATGTTTGTGGATATCTCGTTGGCATATTCCATCCTGATCTTCATCGGCACTCTGGTTTTCGCAAAATACTTTAAGAGCAAGGGGGCTATGTAGATGTCTATCGCAGCCATATTGCTTCTATCGGCAGGAACCTTTTTCTTTGCCACGGGAGTTATAGGGTTTCTGCGTTTTCCCGACTTTTATTCTAGGATGCATGCTACTGGAAAAGGTGACACCTTGGGGGCGGTGTTGATGCTCGCGGGTCTAGCCCTTTATAACCTGGATGGCGGATTTTCATTGGGCAATTTGTTGGTGAGCATGAAATTGTTATTTATCGGCGTCTTCTGGTTCTTGGCCAATCCCACCGCTACCCATGCCATACTCAGGGCGGCATTTGATTCTGGGCTTATGCCCTGGACGAAGGATGGGAAGCCCGTTATAGAATGGCCACCTAAATCACAGGAGGACACATGATCTGGCAACTTGATCTGATACTACTTATCTTTGTGGTTATATGTGCTATTGCCGCTATTACTGTAAAAGATCTACTTAGTTCGGCTGTTATCCTTGGTGCCTATAGCTTCTTTATGTGCCTCCTCTGGGTAGAGATGGGTTCAGTTGACGTCGGTTTTACTGAGGCGGCTGTAGGGGCAGGTGTCAGTACAGTCTTCTTTGTTGCTGCCGTGTATAATACGACCAGGAGGACAAAGGATTGAAGGTCCTGGCCTTTATTGTTGTAGTTGTTACTGGAGCCTTACTCGTATACGCCACTATAGATATGCCTGATTGGGCTGATCCCCATTCTCCAGCCAGTACCCATGTCTCGCCCAGATATATTGAAAAGACAGTAGAGGAAACAGCGACCCCCAACATGGTTACCTCAGTTCTTGCTGACTACAGGAGCTATGATACCTTGGGTGAGACCACGGTAATATTTACCGCAGCTATGGTATGCATACTACTTTTAAGGAGATCACGGAAGTGATAGGACAAATTGAAGATGTAATCATACAGACCTTTTGCAGACTTATCATACCCTTTATGCAGGTTTTTGCCTTGTATGTTATTGCACATGGGCATCATAGCCCTGGGGGAGGTTTCCAGGGAGGATGCATATTGGGGGCAAGCTTTATACTATTGTGCGTGGCATACGACATAGGGGAGGCAAAGGGCCGGATGAGTGAAAAACTGAATGTCATGCTTTGCAGTCTGGGGGTGATTATATTCGGGGGAATCGGTGTGGTATGTTTGATATTAGGTGCGAATTACCTGGATTATGGCATACTTCACAAACTCCTACGTGTAGATGTTCCACAGGCCAGATCATTGGGGATATTGGGTATAGAGATTGGTGTGGGGTTTGCGGTAATGGCTGCTATGATCTCTATCTTTCTTAATCTGGCTTCAAGAGGCGAGCATGAAGAAGCGATAGAGTGGGAATAACATGGAATTTATCATTAGCAAATACAATTACTGGATATATATTACACTTATGATGGTGGGATTCTACGCCATGATAGGCAAGAGGAATCTGGTAAAGAAACTGGTGGGGATGAATATATTTCAGACGGCCCTGATACTCTACTTCATCTCCACTGCTGCAAAGAAGGGCGCAACTATACCTATTGTGGCCCATGGACATGGAGAGGCTGTACACGCCGTTCATGCCACTCAGTATGTGAATCCCCTGCCCCACGTACTTATGCTTACAGCCATCGTGGTGATGGTGAGCACTTTTGGAGTAGCCCTGGCACTCATTATGATGATCTATAGGAGATATAAGACCTTAGAAGAGGACGAGATCCTAAAGGCTACAAAATGACATCTTCGCCATTTCCCATCCTTATAGTAGTGTTTCCCCTGATATCTGCCTTTTTTATCCCCATTATCGGATGGTGGAGAAAGAATCTCTGCTATCCCCTTGTGATCATAGCCCTCCTTTTATGTCTGTTTTCATCCCTTGTCACGCTCAATACCGTCATCCATACCGGTACCATCCACTACCATCTGGGAGGCTGGAATCCTCCCTGGGGGATAGAATATGTGGTTGATTACCTCAATGCCTTTATGGTGGTCATCGTGTCATTTATCGCCTTTATGGTAGCTATCTATTCAAAGAGAAGTGTGGAGCGGGAACTACCCGAGAAGATCGTCTACTTCTATTGCATTTTTCTCTTACAGGTAACCGGTCTTTTGGGCATAGTGGTCACCGGTGATATGTTTAATCTCTATGTATTCTTGGAGATTGCTTCTCTGGCCGGCTATGCCCTTATAGCCATAGGAGAAGATGGTGCACCCCTGGCCAGTTTTAATTATGTGATCTTTGGTACCATTGGCGCCTGCTTCTACTTGCTCGGTGTGGGCTATCTTTATATAGTTACTGGTTCGCTTAATGTGGCGGACCTATCTCAGATATTGCCTGATCTATATCGTTCTAAGGTGGTGTTGGTTGCCTTTGCCTTTTTCCTGGTGGGAGTGAGCATAAAGATGGCGCTTTTCCCTTTACATGTGTGGCTTCCGGATGCCTATACTTGTGCCCCATCGGCAACAAGTGCCCTTCTTGCTCCACTGATGACAAAAGTCTCTGCTTATGTGATGATTAGAATTATGTTCACCTTATTTGAGCCTCATTTCTCAATAGAGCTCCTTCCAGTTACCACTATTCTTTCATGGACAGCCGCAGTGGCCATAGTCTTCGGTGCAGTATTGGCATTGGCCCAGACTGACCTAAAAAGGATGCTTGCTTATGTCTTAGTGAGTGAAGTGGGCTACATCGCCTTGGGAGTGGGGCTTGCCAACAGGGACGGGCTTACAGGCGCAATCCTCCATATCCTCAATGATGCCTTTATGATGCTCGCCCTTTTTCTGGTTGTAGGTGCCATTATGTATCGATCTGGTAAGAGAGAGATTTCTCAGCTACGGTATCTGCACAGAAAGATGCCATTTACGATGGCAGCCTTTGTCATAGCGGCACTCTCCGTGATAGGGATTCCACCGACCTGTGGTTTTTTTAGTAAATGGTATCTTGTGCTTGGCGCAATTCATGCAAATCGGTGGGTTTTTGTGGTCGTTTTGATGGTAAGCTGTCTTTTAAACGCCATACTATTTTTCAGGGTCTTAGAGAATGCATACCTTGAGCCACATGGGGAACTTGGCACTGGAGAATC
>JABXJY010000429.1 GCA_013375385.1 Desulfobacterales bacterium | reverse complement strand
GTTCAATCGGTATCGGCAGATGAGTCTAATGCTGGCAAGTGAACGCAAGTGGTGAGATAGCATTTAACCTCTTTCAGCGGATCGCAAAAAGCCGCGCCCGCTGAAGAGTACGTTAGCCGTGTACAATCAAAAAGTCCAAATCTGAGTTATCATGGTGGTAGAAGAGTCGCTCATATCAGGCACTCTCTTATTGGAAGGGTTAGACACAGATGACAGGCACCTCCAGAATAGACTCCAACAGTGCTCACGGGTGGTTTGTACGAATATATCGAGACGGGCAATCCCACTCGAAATTGTTCAGTGATCGAGCCTACGGTGCTAGAGAGGCAGCGCTACAAGCTGCTCACTAGCACAAAGTTTAATACAAGCGCAACCACCTACGGAAATATGCTTTATAGCAGTCTCGTTTATCGAGATTCAAAGGATCGCGATAGGACAGAAATCGAGAGGGGATGCAGCTATGAAGGAACAGCAGAGCAGACAGAAAGCTAAGGATAAGTCAGAGTCAGCGGCAGTCTCTCTGTCGGATACGGCTCGGGTTAAGCCTTTGCAGGCACGGATAACCATTGATGTTGTCATTCCTGCGTTTAATGAGCAAAGTTGTATTGAGGGCTTACTGGATGATGTGATGATGGCAAGGCAGCAAGATTGGTTTCAAATCCAGAATATCTACGTGATTTCGGATGCGTCGAACGACCAAACGGATGACATCGTGCAACGGATTTCCGGGAGAGACCATAGAATAAAGCTGATCAGGAAACAGGAGAGGAAGGGTAAGAATGACTCAATAAACCTGGCGTTCTCGCTCAGCAGCTCGGACGTTGTCCTTTTTATTGATGCTGATGTGAGGTTAGCGAATGAACATAGCATAACGAATCTGCTGCGGCACTTTCGTGATGGTAAGACTGCGCTGGTTGAGGGTGGCCTCGTCCGTGTCCAGCCCGGCTTTACCCTCCATCCGGCGAAGCTGGCAGCCTATTTCGACTGGATTCTGGTAGACAACATCAGAAGGCGAAAGGCTATGTCATGGTGGAGTATAGATGGGCGTGTAGAGGCTCTATCAAGAGACTTTTATCGACATCTTGTGTTGCCTTTGTCTCTCGCCGATGATCAGTTTATCTTCTATTCCTGTATTCAACAGGCTCGCAAGTTTGTATGGGCAGACGACGCTATTTTCTTCTATGGGCCGCCCGAGTCGATAGCAGATTTCAGTCATCAGTGGAGCAGGTACTTTTTCTATACCAAGAAATCGCGACAATACTTCGGCGAAGAGCTCATAGACAGGGATATGAGCGTTCCCAGTCTGCGTCGAACAATCATGTCTTGCCTTCTTCGTCATCCGCCCTATGGGCTGATCTGGGTTTTGTGCTATGCCATGAGCAGGGTTGAGTTCATGCTTGGGGTTGATTCCGATAAATATGAACGTGGTTTATATTCATCGGAATCCAATCCGCTAAAAATCAATTTCCCAAAGCAACCCGGTTACTTTGGAGAGCATGAAGGTATTGGGTCGCAAACAACAGCAAATGGAGCTAGAGACAGAATCGATGTCTCCA
>JABXJY010000428.1 GCA_013375385.1 Desulfobacterales bacterium | reverse complement strand
AACTGGCCAAGGTTGATCGGCCCGTGCACTTACAGATCCTGATCTCACCCACCTGACCCTATTGTCCACGTGCAGTTCGCACTGCCCACAGGCTTGCCATAGCCAGTGACCATATCAGCGCTGACATGGTGGAGACCTCGGAATTTCCTTTCTTGGCGGTCAAATACAATGTCCACGGAGTGCCTCATACCGTCATTAATGAGGAGCATAGCATAGTGGGTGCGGCCTCCGAGATGGAATTTGCCCGTGGGATACTAAAGGCTATTGGCAACTAGAGGAGGGCAAGAAGTATTTGAAGATTGCACGAAAAGTTCCTTGAGTGGAGGGTCAATCCTTTGGTTTGATCTCCCTTATGATGGAGTTTTCAAACACTTCTTGGAGTCCATGGTATTGTTTTAGGAACTCTATGAATGTATCTAAAGAGGCGCTCTTAACGATAACCTCGCCACAGTTAGGACAACGAAAAGCCCCCCTTGGTTCATCAAACGAATCAAGGAACGTGCGACTATCTATCGTAAATATGGCCTCGCATACCTTATGTTTGATTAAGAACCAGCGGGTATCCTCTTGTTTCTTTTCCATTGTCGATCCCCTTTCTGGAAAAGCAAAACCTATCTCAGGAATTCATTTGGCCGATGTCCCATGTCTTGGCCTTATTTCTTCATGTATTCTCGTCAAGGCCGCAAGTCCATCGTAAACACCGGATCTTTCTAACCCGTCTGTCTATGCGGGAAATGAGGTCGAGTATTCAGTCCGTGGGGCCCTCGATTAAGGGGTTTATTTTGGAGTTGTGTTATCCTTCTAAGAGGCTCAAAAATGCCCTTAGCTTAAAACAAGGTATAGGGGGTTATATGAGGAAGTGCACCCTGAGGCACGTATGGGCTTTCTCCTAGGGTACTTTTTTGCCCTTATAGCATACAGAGATTTTGTCACTGCCACATTTTGAACATAAGGGGCTGCCTTCCACCATAACTCCGCTCGTACTAGCGCTACAATCGTAGCAGACAACGCGACCACAGTTTTCGCAGATTCTGAAGCGGTCAGTTACCTTGTTGCATGATTCGCAGGTTTTTTTGTCTTCATCTGTCATGGAATTTCCCGGTCAGTCTTTTTCGATAATGTTGGTGCCTGGGGCGGGAATCGAACCCGCACAAGGACTGAGCCTCGAGGGATTTTAAGTCCCTTGCGTCTACCAATTCCGCCACCCAGGCGTTAGTAGACAACTATCAACGGACCTTATTCATTAACTATACATTATTCAGCCCCAATCGTGTCAAGCATTTAGATGTGTGAGCGAGCTGTAAATTCTTCCCAAAATCTCTTTTATGCTGGAGCCATTGTTGGAAATCGCATATAGATAGGTGCTGGAACCATGAAGGAAGTGAGATACATCCAACAGCCAGCTGGTGCCAAAGGGGTTGCGGCGGGCTCAATGCTCTCCTTCGCTTTCACTATCGCCTTCCTGTTGCACCTCCTGCTATTCGCCACAGCGCCGATGGTCACCGTGATCATGGAGGAGATGGATCTCTCTCACGCCGACTTCGGCCTCGTCTACTCGG
>JABXJY010000156.1 GCA_013375385.1 Desulfobacterales bacterium | reverse complement strand
TTCAAAATACTCTGCCAAGATGTGCTTACCAAAAGGACTTTCCATCATTGATAAGCTCCTTTCATATCTAACAGGGGCTGGTCAGTTGCGGTCCTATGACTTGAACATAAAAAGATCCTTCTTTTACTGTTAGTCCCGCTTTGTGAAGGCCAGGCCAAGAACAATTAAGAATACGATTACTTAGGTAAGAACCGATAAAAGCAATAAGTCGACAGAGGTGCCAGCACTTCATGCCATAGGCGCATTAGCACCTCAAAAGGTGGGTTAAGATGCGGGTTTATACCTGTGGCCTCGTGTCAAAGGCCAGTTCCTCCTTTCCTTGCATATCTAATCATCTATTGAGGGTTTAGCGTGATTTTTATAGCGCTAAGTTACTACTTTGTCAACAATGAAAACCTTACCCTCTAAGTTTTTTACTCCCGCATCCGTCAGGGTGGATTGTATGGATGTGGAGACTGCCTATATTCTCAAAAGGGGGCCCGATTGCTTTTCAGCCCTCATAACCATGAATGGCCTTCAATCCAGCAGCCATTGGTCTTTGAACCGCAAATATATTGAGAAAGATGACCAGAATAAAAGAGCAGACTATCCAGACCCATTGAAGATGGGTAATCGCCTCTCCCTTAAAATGCGCTGAAAGTATGGTATAAACAGGGCCCGCCTCCAGCATAATGATCAAAGCTATAAAAACCGAACTAATTATCATATAGACTAACCCGCCAAAGCCTGTTGCTACCTGGGCTATATTTTCATGCCCGAAATTGGGGTAAACAGCACCCAAACCAACCCCTAAGGCCACAATCCCAAAGACCAGAAAGAATATAGTTACTGTAGATAAGGCCATCATAAAGGGAGTTACCCTTAAGAGGTAGTTGGTGTAAGTTATTAACATCTCGGCCAGAATGAGCATGGGAAGCAGATAGGCAAAATATTTGGACCACAAAAATCGCCGGGGTGAAAGAGGTGAAGAAAGGATAATCCAGAAGGCTTGTCCCTCAGAGCTTACTGCCGGAAATATGAACCTTACAGACAGGGCAGAGATAACAAGCCCCGCCAACCCTATGTTCAGAAAGGATAATGCGTTCTGAAGGTAAATCGACTTTATTGGGCTTCTTCCTAAGGGGAGAACACTGAAATTATACAGATAAACAACCACCAGGGCGCCTAAGAGAAGGAGCTGGGACCACTGGCTGTTATCCCGAAAAAAGGTGCGCACGTCCTTGGCAATCAGAGAGGTCGTGTCTGGCCCCAAGGGTCTGGTTATTACTGAAACCATTTTCTCGAGTATCCTTCGCCCGGTACGGCTTCTTCTTTTTGCCTCCTGCGCCTTGGAAAAACCGCTGAAATAAATAAGCCCGGCCATCCAGATATCAATTACTACCATTGCAAAGGCAGTACTCCAAAGAAGAAGATGGTTTAATATCTGGCTCCCCGTATAACCGGTCAATTTTGACCACAGAAGATTTGTTGCCCAATGGCTTGGCAGATAAGGAGAATCAGGGGCCTTTAAGGCACCTAAGTACTGGGCTATGCTCATAAATGCATCTGGATTAACCAGTCTCTCCGGTCTGAGAAATCGAAAAAGGAGATAGAGGACAACAATCAGAATAACAGAGAGAAACATGATAATATCCCTTGCCCTTTGGGCAGGAAAGAACCTAACCAAAACCATGATTACCACGATGCCTATACTTGCAGCAATGATAACCAAAGGAAAAGACACATAGATCAGGCTCAGATAATAATTGGAGCCAGCATGGTATACAAAACCATAGGCCATCATCACAGGAAGGCCGAATACAAGTAGCATCCAGGAGCTATCAATCACTGTATAAAAGGAGCGGCTCAGAAATATCTCTGCAAGCGTTGCAGGCAAAGAATGGCACAGTTCTAAATCTTGAGAGAGGTATAGATTGGAAAGGGCAGTTACAATATGACTGAAGATTAAGAGAGAAAAGAAGATTAAAAGAACCATGGCGAGGAGGTGTCTTGCGAGAATATCACCGATTATCTCCTGAGAAGAAAAGTAGCTCAGCACCCTGTAAAATAGGACAAACAAAACTAACCAGAATAGGACGCCTGTACCGGTTAGGGTTACAATCTTCAACTTTATATTGCTCCGGGATCTCTTAAGACCATTTCTGAAACCAACGAACTTGGGGGAGATGAGAAGCTTGAAAATTCTCACGTGCTTGCCAACCCTCCTGTTATTTTAAGAAAGATTCTCTCTAAATCCCCTCTTACTCCTGCCTGTTTTTCTAGATCCTCGGATGTACCTGAGGCCACGATCTTACCCTTATCTACTATAGCTATCTGCTGACATATCTCTTGGGCCAAGGCCAGCGTGTGGGTTGACATAAAGACTGTGGCACCTTCTCTTGCCAGCTCTTTAAATATCTCCTTTACCAGTTTAGCTCCTTTTGGATCGAGGCCAACCATCGGTTCATCAACAATAATAACTTTGGGTTCATGTATTATAGCTGCAGCCATGATGAGCCTCTGTTTCATGCCATGTGAATACGATTCAATAAGCTCATCAGCCCAGTAGCTCAATTCGAATAGGTCTAGCAAATCCAAGATCTTTTCACCTAACCTATCCCCCTTCATCCCATATAGGCCTGCCTTGAATCTGAGGAACTCTATACCGCTGAGCTTTTCATAGAGAAAGGGCCGATCAGGGATAAAGCCAATGATCCTTTTTGCCTCAGATGGTTGCTTGGCTATATCCAATCCATTTATATAGATGCGGCCCCGGGTAGGTCTTAAGACACCTGCCATCATCTTGATAGTGGTTGTCTTTCCTGCCCCGTTTGGTCCTATGAACCCGAAGATGGTTCCTTGAGGGATCTGGAGATTCAAGTCATCAACAGCCCTTATGCCGCGGTAAATCTTGGTAAGGTTCTCAAATCGAATCATCGGCTCACTTTCATTGGTAATCTAAGATTGAAAATTCAAGGGTACCAATCATTCTTACAATCTCGATCTGTTTTTCAATGCCACCATCAATAAGCTTAATATGAGTGGCATCAACGGGCATCTGTTTTAGGGTTGCATCCATGGAAATCCATTTGTTTATGTATGCCTCATTCCAGGCATGGTAATAGAATCTCCCATCTTGGTAAACTAGACCCACAATAGCTCTACTTGGAATCCCAGCTGCCCTCAATAATGCAGTCAGGATAGTGGCATGTTCATTACAGTCTCCTTCTCTATTCTTAAGAACCTCCTTTGCGTCTGGAATGGATACTACCGGCTTCTTTTCTAAATTCTCAAAAACCCAGCCCAGAACCATCTCAGCTGCCGTGAAAGGATCTTCTATGCCCTCAACTATCTTTTTGGCTACCGTGATTATCTCCTTATCTTCAGATTGAATTAGTATCTCTGGTCTTAGATATTGTAGTAAATTACCATCACGACCCCTATAAGGAATGGTGTAGGAGGCCTTAAAAGGGGGTCTTTCTTTTTTTACCGCAAGAATCCTGCCACTTAGAGATTGTCTTGAACCATCAATAGGCAGGGAGGATGGAACCTGACTCAACTGAACCTTTAAGTATGATAATTCTCGAGGATTTTTTAGTTCTTTTTCTATTTTTATGGCTGATAATTCACAAAAATCGATACTCTTTGATCTATCTAAACCTAATTTGGCCTTGGCAGGAGTTGATCTGACAAGAGTAAATCCCATAAAGCCTGTTTCCTTTAGAGATGCCCCCTTTTCATCAAGCCAGAAGATCAGTGGCCTTCCCAAGAAGTTCATCTCCAACCGGAAGGCCTCATAGGATTTACCATCAAGGGTAATGACCTCTTTTGCCGCAACCTTGATACTGGTAGGATTGGTTGTCATGGTAACTGGGTCAAAAACAGGGAAGGTAAAAGACTCCCCTATCTTTAATGTGCAAGACTTAAGAAATTGTGTCATGCCTGCACTAATCATAGGCTTTGATGGCAACCTGATTAACTGGGTTTCTTCTTTTCCCTTCTCGCCCATTGAAAGATAAAGAGTATTTCCCGCTATTCTACCGGATATCTTAAACTCAATAAGGCCAGAAGAAAGGGAAAAATCAAAACTGTTCAAAAGGAATCTCTCATCTAACTGCGCCCTTGTAAGACTCAAAATCTCCTTTGATGAACCCATCAGAGTAACAGTAAGGAATATCTCTTCCCTTACCTCGAACCCTTTTCTAATCTTTTTAACCCTGGTGACCGTGTATCCAACTTTGCGCCCTTTTACAAAAACCTCCATCCATTCCTCTGAACCTTTTTCCGAAGGCACCTTCGTATCACTATGGGTCAAATCCACACTCCTTGAGTCAAAATTGGTCCTCTTCACCAGCTCCGCCAGAACAAAGAGCCAGAAAAGAACTATCACAATTCCTGATATCTTGTAGATAACGGATCTTTTCATACTCTAGTGTTTATTGAGCTTGTTGAGTTTTTGGGTCTAACAAACAACAAGTAACGAGACTAACTCACAGGATCTTGTCTATGAGGTCTCGAGAATTGCCAAGCATCTCTTCAAAGGCATTCTCTCCCAGACCAGTCCCATGGGCTACCATCTGAGAAAATTGGCGGGTCATAAGGTCATGAGGGGAATGAGCATCTGAGTTTAAAACAAGTCTTGCCCCAAATTCTTTTGCCCATCTGGCAACGTATCCATTTGTAAAGCTATGGCCATGGCGAGCCGAGATCTCGAGGTAGACACCTCTCTCGGTGGCCAACTTAAGGTCCTCAACCTCGATAAGGCCAGGATGGGCCAAAATATCAACACCGGAAAGGATAGCCGCCCTATTGGTTCCCTTAGCTACCGGCTCTATGATAGTCTCTCCATGAGCCAAGACTATCTCTGCCCCTAACTCCCTGGCCTTCTTAACCAAAGATCCAATCAACCCCGGGGGGACATGGGTGATCTCGGCACCAGGGATGACCTTGACAGATTGTCTTTGATTTAGATCTCTGGCTACGTTGATCAGCCTGGGGATCACAAAATCGAGATTCGATACGTCAACATGATCAGTTATGGCAACACAGGAATAACCCATGTTCTCGAGCCTCCGTACCAGTTCTGAAGGAAGCAGTTCGCCATCACTGAATAGGGAATGGGTATGGAGATCTACCATGGATGAGATCTTCTAAAGGGATTATTCCGGCCGGCGATGAGGGGTGAAGAAGCATTGGGATGGTATCAAAAATCTTATCCGCCCTTCCATGCGGGGCACATTGCCCCACGTGCTAACTGGATTCACATCTTGTATTTGCCAAAGTCCTCTGGCTTAAGTTTTTCAAGTACGTCTTGCCACTTCTTTCCTTGCTTACTCTTATCCGCAGCCACGCCTTCTTCGGTCACCTCAATCTGCTTAGACTTCTTCAGGACCTCATCCGAAACAAAAATGGGTGCCCTGGCCCTAAGGGCTAAGGCAATGGCATCGCTTGGCCGAGAATCAATTGATAAGGTCTTACCTCTGCTCGTTAGATGAATAAGGGCATAGTAAGTATTATCTCTTAGGTCACAAATCTCTATCTTATTTACCTTGATATCCGTCTTATCCATAAAGCTTTTCAAAAGATCATGGGTCATAGGCCTGGAAAACTTTACACCCTCTATTTCACTGGCAATTGCAGTTGCCTCAAGCAGACCTATCCAAATAGGTAAGGTTCGTTCCCCTTCAATCTCTTTCAAGATAATTATTGGACTATTCGTCACCTGATCCATATTTAACGAAGATATCGTCATTGCTCTGAGCATAATATTTCCTTTCCCACAGTGTTCTGGATTTCAGGCATCCATACCTGTCATTTAATTAAAATAAATACTATTGTCAACATAACTTTATGACCTGACCATAAAATATTCGTAAGCAAAACATGTGCCAATAATTAGGATATTGAAGTCTACCATGTCCATGAGGGTCTGATCAGGTCCCTTTTACATCTTGCTTTCTTGATTTAACGAACGGAATTATCTTTGTTCCATCCTTTGATTCAACTTTCTTAGTAGCTCCCTTTTTTGCATGAGCTGAATCTGATTCGGGGATGAGGGGATTTACAGCCTCGATCCTTATCGAATTGCCTTCCATGGTGAATGGAACACCACCTATGTACTCTTCCCTCAATATCCAGGTAACAGTTCTCAAAGGAATGGTCAAAATCAAAAGCTGTACCCTAAACCAATCCTTTTTTATGTCAGGCTCAATGGAGTCGATTCTGGCAAAAAAGCTCGGCTCTTCTCTATAGAAGATCAGCACAACATCTCCTCTGGTAGTCATAATCTTCGCCTTGAGTGTAATTTTTCTTTATTCTTTATCACAATAAACACTATAATTATAGCACTTTTCTAAGGTAACGGTCTTATTGGAGGGGATACCCTTTACAATTCACCCGCACTCGTTTAGAAGAATACTATTTTTCAAAAGGATAGGCGCAATGAAGCATAATTATGATGTGATCGTTATTGGGGCAGGACCAGCTGGCATCTTCGCTTCCATAACCCTTGCTAAAATGGGTATCGGCAGGGTCTTGCTCGTCGA
>JABXJY010000016.1 GCA_013375385.1 Desulfobacterales bacterium | reverse complement strand
GTAGAGCAACGATAAAGGGGTAAATCTCTATGTCCAATGAACCATTTTATGTCAAATTTTCCAGATGTCTGAAGTTGTTATTCGTTCCGCTGTTGGAGTCTCAGTTCTTATTACATCTCCCCGATCTATATCATGAATTAGCGCATCCCATTATTGTCCATGAAAACGATCCACTAACTGAACCTTTCCGCCATTCATTAGTACAATTCATAAACGAAGTCATTGTATATATTAATGCACAGATAACTAGATATCGAAGAAAGACTGGTCCTCATGAATTCCAGATTATGCTAAACACATGGCGACATTCATGGTTGGGATGGACTATTGAACTCTTTTGTGACCTTTTTGCGGTATTCACTTTGGGGCCTGCTTATGCATGGTCACACATGCATCTCACGATTAAGTTTGGGACAAATCCTTACGCATTTAAAAGGTATGAAATCAGTAGCCATCCGCCGGATAACGTGCGAATGAAGGCTATCTTATTGGGGTTGCAGATGATGAATTTCGAATCCCAATCTAAAGAAATAGAGGAAAAGTGGAATTCCGCATTAACCTTTCTATCACATAAACCAGAACCTGAATATAACTTAGCTTTCCCAGATCATATTGTAGAGCAATGTGTTGTTCGTGCTTTTGAAGGTATATCAAAGATAGATTGCCGTATTGCCAATGAATGCACTAATGATCGAATTCATGCCCTTTTAAATAATGCATGGGAAACATTTTGGAGTGAGCCTGATAGTTATCCTTCATGGGAGAGAGAAGAGGTAAATAAATTACGTAGTGAACTGTTGGCATAACACGCTAGGCTTAAAGAACATTCTGTTCGCTCCCATATTATTAGTTCGACACGAGACCCACCTTATATCCTCCAATAACGAAATCTTTATACACCTACCTAAACTACATTAAGGCATATCTGAAGGCACAAAAATTACGACCCATATCACGAACAGTGCATGGAGGATCAGTTCTTGAAATATCACTTATGAATGAATGTGAATGGGGCCAAGCATAACTGTATAAGTATTGCTATTTTCGAAACAGGATCCGTCCCTTGCATTACATTTAGCTTTCTGGTGAAGCAAGTTATGTTACAGCAGCCGCATATAGCCGAGCCGCTAATCATCCTTATCTTACCTTGTGATACTTGCTATTTATCTATAATCCGTGATCCTTCGGAAATGCTTGGATATGAGCTTCTTACCTTGACTTTCATCGGAGCTGGCAGGGCATTTCGGAATGCCTCTTCTTTCTAACAAGGGTGAAGAATACAAGATGGATTAATCAATCTTTCCCGGTGCTCCATTCTGATTAATTCCGCTTGAAATAATCGAAATCCTGGTTTTTGATTACTCTGACTCAGACCAGCCCCTGAAAACTTTCAGCTATTGAGTCTATGCTTCTTCCACCTGAAAAACATTAGGGAACCACGGTAGATCATTCCATGAACACCCCACTCTCATTCTCTGGGATTTATAGAGATGTGACTACGACATCATACGAGTGATCTTAATTGACACACAGGTGGCTTTCAATTATTCTGTTACCCACAAAATGCAGCTCTTGTATCATTCTGATCATTTGCGTATACTAAATAAAAGGGAAAGTGTGAGTCGGTAATGGTGGAACGTAAAAACAGAAAAAATGACCAACCTGATAGCATGGGGAGGAGCTATGAAAAAGTCGTATATCTACATAGTGCTTTTTTCATTTTTCATCGTGCCTTTTGCCTTTGCGGGGCAGACAGTGCCATCTCAAATCAAGGAAGTCACGCTTTTTTCCGGACAGGCCCTGGTCAAAAGGGAAGCTTTTACAACGGTTCAAAAGGGGCTCAATGAACTTCTACTTGAGATCGAAGCCTTCCGTGTCGACAGCGATTCGGTAACGGCAAAGGTCTTTGGGGCCGGGGAGATCTTCAGCGTTCAATTCAAGAAAATCCCAATAAAAGAGCCACCACAGGACAATATAAAGGTCATGGAGCAAAAGATCAACGAGCTGAAGAAGTCAAAAAGACTTTTATCCGATCAAAGGGAAGTCCTTAATAAAGAAGAGGCATTTTTGGTTTCACTTATCGATTTTTCCAAGACCCAAATTCCTAGGGAGATCAAAACCAGTTTTCCGAATATGGAAGATTTGACTAAAACCCTGTCGTTTTTGAGTTCCAATTTCCAACAGATTAATAAGGAAAAACAGTCTCTTGACGCGTCAATCGAAGAGGTGGAAAAGGAGATCAAAGTCCTGGAAGAACAACTGAGTGCTCTTCGAGGGCCTGTTGAGAAAGTCAGGAAGGTTATTGAAATCTTATTCAACGCAGAAAGAGAGCAGAAGATCCGCATCCAAGCGGACTATCTTACGAAAAACGCCAACTGGGAACCCCTGTACAAGGTTTCCGTTCCTATGACGCTATCCGAAATTGACTTGACCATGTTTTCGAAGATCCTGCAGAAGACAGGGGAAGACTGGAAACGAGTGGCCCTTTCAATCTCAAATGTCATTCCCCTGAGCGGTGTTCGTCTTCCTTCCCTTTCAAGCTGGCTGCTTGACATTCCAAGACCGAGGGCAGAGGTAATGAGGAAGGCAGGCCGCCTTGCTTACGAGAAGGCTGCGCCGCCCATGGATGTGGTGAAAAGAAAGGACTACGCTGAGATGCCCGAACAAGAAGCAGCATTCACCACAGCCGTAAAGAGCGAGTTGCCCCTTTCCTTTGAATACAGAATTCCCCAACCGATTGATATCGAATCGAGGGATAAAGAGACAGTGCTGCCTCTTTTCACCAAAAAGACCCAGGGAGACTCTTACTATTATGCTGTCCCAAGGCGTAGTCCTTTGACCTTCCTGGTGTGTAAGACGAAGGCAGATAAAGAACTGTTAAGTGGGCCCTTGAATGTGTATTTCGGTGGACGGTATATCGGGAAGACCTATCTTGGTGAAAAAAAGGCGGGAGAAGAATTTCATTTGAGCCTTGGTGCAGACAGGGAGGTGATGGTTAAGCGGGAAAAGGTCAAGGACAAGATCAAAGAGACTTATTTTGGAAAGATCCAAAGAGGTACCATCGTACGGGAACTGGCCTATAAGATCACGGTTGAGAATATAAAAGAGCGGTCCATATCGTTAAAGGTATTGGACAGTATTCCTGTTTCGAGAACGGACAAGATAGAGGTGAAGGACCTCAAAATGAACCCTGAACCTGCGAAAGAAAACTATCTTGACAAAGAAGGGGTCATGTTGTGGGAGTATAAGCTCGACCCTGAGGAAAAACAGGAGATTAATATAGAGCTTGTGGTTACTTATCCCAAAGGCTTATTGCCAATGGGATTATGAGTTTTTTCTTAAATGGCTGAGATTTGATCAGAAAAATCCTCTCTGGTGATTCTGATGCCAGCAACAGACTCCAGGATAAGGTTCAGGTTATGGCTACCGAATGAATACTCGAATGAAACTTTGCGGGCTCTGGATTTCAACTATGGCAGGAAGTAGGAACTCTTCAGCTGTGGAATCGAGCCACAACATATAACAGATTTCAAAAAAATGAGGTCTCATGGGTTAATGGTTAGTTTTGCCAAGTTTCTGTTCCTCCTTTCAAAGCCAGTGCCCACCTGGTATTCATTTCTGCGTAAGAATTGGGCATTGCTTTTCTCTTGTACTTGTGGCATGATACGTTAACCTTACCAAGAACTTACTATGCACCGACTACCAGAACCCTACTTCTCACCGAGAGAAGTGAGGTTTTGTGGTTTGTGGCTAAAGTCAAGGGGGATAGGAGAAAGCCCCATTTCCTGAACGAAGGCAGACGGGGGGTATAAGATGAAGAAATCGAGCAACATCATAAGAAATCTGCGGTACATCTGTCTGGCAGGTGTTATCGCCCTGGGATTGATGACGATCGTTGGCACTAATGGTACGGGTAGTACCAGTGGCACTGGTGGCCTTAGCTGTCCTTCTGGGTACAGGTTGTGCGTCCAACCGGGGCCAGAAACGTGCTGTCCCGAGACCTATCCTTATTACTGTCCCAGTAAAGGGGATCAGCCATGCCTGACGTTAGAACAGTGTGGGTCCGGGGGCCTCTGCCCTGGCACCTGCTATCTTTGTAGGCCATGAGAGCAAGGTTCGACGAACGAGGACCAGACAGTCTTATGTTCGGGCCACTTCGATTCACCCCCGTTCGGATGCCGGGCGGAACAGCGTAACCGTGTGTATGATCCGCCGATAAACGCAGGAGTGCGGGCGCGGCGGCTGATCGTGCAGCCACCGGGCGGGACCGCCGTGCGTTTCCCCCCAGGAGCGGTTGTCCGCTGACATATCCTTTGTCTGGATGGAGATACTGCTTCCGGCTCAGACTATGGCCAATCTTCTGTAGGTAGGCCAAGGCCACCTTTTTTCAGTACAGCCCATATACTGTAAGAGTTGCTTTTCTTACCTCCACAGGACGGCCGCTGGCTTTGGTGACTACCTGGCAGTGCACCATCACTGAACATGGAGAGTCTACTTTCTCGGGAAGGAGATATATTTATCAGGGGCACCATGAGAACTATATTTGCATCAGTCTTACTATGTATAGGTATTATCGTTTCTGCATATGCAGGAGAGGGGACAAAAAAGTTCGGCGACTATGACGTATTCATGTATAAGAATGAGGAGTTTGACAACCCCACAACTGTCTTTTCACCCCCTGATAAGATCTTCATCGATATCACATTCTTTGAGCTTAAGGGAGATTATATCCTCGATACATACTGGTATAATCCTCTGGGCAAGCCTCAGGAAACTACCAGTCATAGATTTACCCTTCACGAGAAGTCTTCCTATACTGCCTGGTCATGGTTGGCATTGAAGGAAAAAGGACGTCTAGGCAGAGTTTTGTCTGCAACTGAGTATGATATCGAATTCTACGGCAAGTGGCGTGTAGAGGCGTACCTTAACGATGAGAGAATAGTTGCCAGATATTTCGAGGTGTGGTAGAGAGCAAAATTCGATGATCTTTTTGCGTGGAGGGAGCAGTGGGAGAGAAAAAGGTCTTTGAGACAGACAAGGCAGCTGTTCTAGGGGGGCCGTATTCCCAGGCAACCATCCATAACGGCCTGATCTATCTATCTGGCCAGGGACCAATAGATCCCGAAACGAACGAGGTTGTGCCTGGGACGATTGAGCAGGAAACGGAATTAACGCTCGAGAATATCCGCATCATTTTGGAGGAAGCCGGGTCTTCCCTGAGTAAGGTTTTGCAGGTAACCGCATATTTGCTTAATATGAGAGAATATGGCCGGTTCAACGAGGTGTATAGAAGATATTTTCCCCAGGACCCTCCTGCAAGAACCTGTATTCAGGCAGCCAGGCTACCTTTTGGTATTCGCATTGAGATTGATGCCATTGCCGCTGTATAACTCATCCATGTACTTGTCGTCCAAAGGATACAGATCCCGAGTATGATTTCTGAGGGTGTCACCAGCTGGCATTTCTAAAGCTGACAGAAGGTAGACGCTCTCAAGACGGAAGTGCCGAGGTAAAATGAATATGAGCACATCAACCACGAAGAGCAAGATCCTCCGATTCCTCTGGAGTATCATCCCCTGGATGATGGTCGCCCTTATCGTGGCCTTTATTGTAAACACGGGTGGCCGAATCAAGGAAAAGAAGACCCGTCTTGAGGAGGCCAAGAAGGCGGCCATGAAAAAAGAGGTACCCGCCGTGAGGGTCATCACCCTGGCCCTCGAGCCCAGACGGCTGGAGGACAAGATCAATCTGCCGGCGCAGGTGGAGCCCTACCGGGATGTATGGGTCAAGGCCGAGGTGCCTGGCCAGGTCGTGAAGGTCTTGGTTGAGGAGGGACAGACGGTCAAAAATGAACAGGTCCTTGTGAAGCTCGACGACCGGGACTACCAGTCACGGTTGGCTCGGATCGAGGCCAACTACAAACTGGCCAAGCTCAATTACGACCGTACCTCAGCCCTGGTCAAAAAGAAGATCACCGCCGCAACCAAGCTGGACGAGATTGAGGCTCGGCTAAAGGACTTGACTGCCCAGCGCAAGGAAGCCCAGCTGGCCTTGAGCCGCACTCGCATCACCTCCCCTATCTGCTGCCTGCTCAACGAGCTCAAGGCCAAGGAGGGAGATTTTGTCTCCGTGGGCGATCCGGTAGCCCAGATTCTCCAGTTAGATCGGATCAAGGTCACCGTGGGCGTGCCCGAAAGCGACGTGGCTGCCATCTTCGACCTTGAGGAGGCCGATGTGATCATCGAGGCCCTGGGGAAGCGTAGGGTCAAGGGCAGGAAGATCTTTCTCTCTCGCCAGCCCCGGACCCTTGCCCGACTCTACGACCTGGAGCTCATCGTCCCGAACCCCGACCGCCGCATCCTGCCTGGTATGTTCGCCCGGGTAGAGCTGGTCAAACAGGTCTTTGACAAAGCCCTGGCAGTTCCACTTTACGCCGTCATCTCCCAGGGCGACGAGCGCATCGTCTTCATCGAGAAGGAAGGCCGGGCGGAAAGGAGGCGCATTGAGGTAGGCGCCCTGGTTGGCTGGCAGGTCCGGGTCACTTCAGGATTGATGGCCGGCGATAGGGTCATTGTTGTTGGTCACCGCCTCCTGGATCATGGCCAGCAGGTGGAAATCATAAAGAACGTCACCGACCCGAGCGAGATCCTGAAGTCATGATCATTCCCATTACAGCTGTCAAGAAAAGGACAAGTGTTGTCGTTCTGGCCATCATAATTATCATCTTCGGTTTCATGTCCTACAACTCCCTGCCCCGAGAGTCGGCCCCGGACATCACCATTCCCTACATCTTCATCATAACCAACTACCCCGGCGTGGCCCCGGAAGACATCGAGCAGTCGATCACTATCCCCATCGAGAAAAAAATCAAGGGTCTCGAGGCAGTCAAGCAAATCAAGTCGTCGAGCACCGAGGGCATGAGCTCGATCATCATCGAGTTCGTGACCGGAACGGATATCGACGAGGTCCTCTCCAAGACCAAGGACAAGGTGGACCTGGCCAAGCCAGAGCTGCCGGCGGACCTGGAGGAGGATCCAGAGGTGATTGAAATCAACATCTCCGAGCTGCCCATCGTCGTTCTCTCCTTGACTGGTACTGTCGGCCTGGTCAGGCTCAAGGAGATTGCCGAGGACCTCCAGGACGATATCGAGTCTATCCCCGGCGTTCTTGAGGCTGAGGTAACAGGCGGGCTTGAGCGGGAGATCAGGGTCGAGCCAGACCCGGATAAGCTTGCCTACTACGGTCTCTCCATACCGGGTCTCCAGAGCGTGATCGCCGAGGAAAATCAGAATGTTTCCGGCGGGGCCATCCGCATGGGTGACGGCCGCTTCCAGCTTCGCGTCCCCGGCGAGTTTCAGAGCCCGGACGAGATCTACGGACTGATCGTAGGGCTTCACAAGGGCCAACCAGTCTACCTCAAAGACGTGGCACGGGTGGTGGACGGGTTCAAGGACGAGGAAGGTCGCGCTCGTCTGGATGGCCGCGAGGCGATCAATATCCAGGTCAAAAAGCGCGCCGGCGAGAATATCTTGCGCATCACCGACCAGGTGGACCGGATCATTGAGGAGCAGATGGCCACCTGGCCGGCGGGGACCAAGGTGAGCAAGGTCATGGACCAGGCTAAAGACATTCGGATCATGGTCGCTGACCTGGAGAACAACATAATCACCGGCTTGATCCTGGTCATTGTCGTTCTCTTCTTTGTCATGGGTATACGCAACGCCGTGCTCGTGAGCCTGGCTATTCCCTTCTCCATGCTCCTATCCTTCATGGTACTCAATGCACTGGGCATTACCCTGAATATGGTAGTCCTCTTCTCCCTGACCCTTTCTTTGGGCATGCTCGTGGATAACGCCATTGTTATCGTCGAAAACATCTTCCGCTACATGGAGCAAGGTGTTCCTCGCATTCAAGCGGCTATAAGAGCAACGAGCGAGGTAGCACAGCCCGTGACCGCCTCTACCCTGACCACGGTTGCCGCCTTCTTTCCTCTCATCTTCTGGCCGGGAATCATGGGTGGGTTCATGGGGTACCTGCCCAAGGCGGTGATCGTCACCCTCTCCTCTTCACTATTTGTTGCAATGGTTATCAACCCGGCCCTGGCCGCTATCTTCCTGCGGCTGCCGCCCGGTCATCGCTTCACTAAAATCAAGGTCAGCGCTGAGGAGATCGAACGGGCCGGCGAGGCACCCATCACTGTTCGGGGCCCCTTGCTCAAGGCTTACCGCCGCCTGCTGGATGGAGCTCTCAACAACCGTTTGGCTGTCCTGGCCATGGCCTTCCTCGCCGTGGTGGCAATGGCCATGATCTGGCTCTATGAGATCGGGCTTGAGAAGCCAATCGAGTTCTTTCCCAATATTGACCCGCACAGCATCTACATCAACCTCGACATGCCTGAAGGTGCAGATCTAGAGTACTCAGACCGAGTCGCCCGTCAGGTGGAGATGGCCCTCTGTAACGGACCTGGCCGGGCCTTGGCCCCTCCTGACGCTGATCCGGCCCAGTGCTACCACAACAATAGGGAGGGGAAGATTCACACCCTGAGGCAGGGTCAGCAGGTCGTTGGCCTGACCGATATGGCAAACGTCAAGCACATCTACTCACGTACTGTGGCAGTCACTGGCGGTAGCTCCGCCTTCGAGAGCAACTCGCCAAACCACATCGGCGTCCAGTTCTACGACATAGAGGACCGGGTCGAGCCTTCCACCCTGACACTCGAGGAAAGCCGAAAGAGGGTGAAGGACACCCCAGGAGCCCAAATTACTGTCGCCGCGCAGGAGGAAGGCCCTCCCACTGGAGCCCCGATCAATATCGAAATCGTCGGGGACAATTTCGACGTTTTGGGCCGAATCGCTCAGCAGATACGGGGCGTCCTGGAGAAGATCCCCTTTGTTCAGGATATCCGTGACGACTATGTCCCGGGCTCGCCCACGGTCAGGGTCAGGGTCGACCGGCAGAAGGCAGCCATGTTGGGACTGTCTACCGATATCATCGGCTTCGCCCTTAAGGTTGCCTTTAACGGCATCAAGGTCTCTACCTTCCGTGAGGGCGATGAGGACTATGACATCACCGTCCAGCTCCCTGAGTCGGACCGCAAGGTCACCGATATCCTCCGCGAACTCCTTATCCCCACCGCTGACGGTCTCGTCCCCCTGAGCACCGTCACCAGGTTCGAGGTTACCGGCGGCCTGGGTCAGGTCAATCGTATCAACCATGAGCGGGTAGTCACGGTTAAGGCTAATGTCGACGAGGAGAAAGTACCAGGACCGGTTGTCCGGTCTCAGGCCGAGAAAATCCTGGCCGGCCTCCCCCTGCCTCCTGGCTTCAAGATCCGTTTCACAGGCGAGTTCGAGTTTCAACAGGAGGCACAGGCCTTCCTGTCCAAGGCCTTTGCAGCTGCCGTCTTTCTAATCATCCTCATCCTGGTCACCCAGTTCAACTCTGTTGCACAGCCCGGGATCATTATGACCTCGGTAATCCTCTCGCTGGGTGGGGTATTCTTTGGTCTTTCTGTTATGAAGTTACCCTTTGGTATTATTATGACCGGGGTTGGGGTCATTTCCCTTGCCGGGGTAGTAGTCAACAACGCGATCGTGCTCATCGATTACACCAACCGTCTCCACCAGAGAGGGGTGCACTTCCGGGAGGCAATCATTGCCGCCGGCTGCACCCGCTTGCGGCCTGTTTTGCTGACCGCGGTGACAACGATCCTCGGCCTGCTGCCTATGGTCACCGGCATCGCCTACGATTTCCATAAGATGGAAATCGCCTGGGTGAGTGAGTCGAGCCAGTGGTGGAGGTCTATGGCCAGCGCTGTCATCTTCGGCCTCTCCCTGGCCACGGTCCTGACCCTTGTCGTGGTTCCGACCCTCTACTCACTGATCCACACCACCAGTCGCGCCGCCGACCGCGGGGTCAAACGTCTCCGTCGGGCATACTGGGCTCCTTTCTACCGCCTGACCGGCACCACCGCCGAGGAAAAGGAACAAGGCTGACCAGCTTGCTGTAACGAGGCGCACCCCTATTTGACTCTCAAGATCTTTTGCGCTATACTATTTCAGGAAAATACTGTTTTTTTTGAGCATTTCTGTGCCGGCTGGTACATGGAGGGTATCAGGGATATTGTACAATACGCAATCTGAGGGAGAGGTGTTCTTATGTATCAAATAGCATCAGAAGAGACCTATAAGGATAGCCAGATCATCATTGAAGAGGGGAGTTCAGGGAACTGGGTCTACGTAGTTCTGAGTGGTTCGGTAGAAATCTCCAAGACGATTGGGGGAAGGAAGTTTATCATAACGGTGCTCGAGCCGGGTGAGGTATTTGGTGAACTCGGCTATCTGGGAGCTATCAAGCGGACTGCTACAGCTCGGGCCATTGGTGAGACAACCATCGGCGTCATTGATCGCGCTTTTTTGGATCAGGAATTTAACAAACTCTCTGGATCCTTCAGGAGCATTCTCGTAGCCGTGGTGAAAAGATTCAGAAATCTGATCGATAGGACGTGCGAGTTTTCATCTCGACAGGACGTTCGTGCTCTAAAGACCTTAACCCTGACGTTTAAGGATCGTCAATCCTTTGTTAAAGCTTACACGGGCAATATTAGTAAGGGGGGCCTCTTCATTATGACCGAACATCCACTCAAGGAAAATGAACAGTTTTTGCTCAGGCTGCAACTTCCAGGCCTTCCCGAACCAATTAAGATCACCTCTGAGGTGTTATGGGTAAGAGAACAGAGCGATACTGAGAAGAGGCCACCTGGAATGGGAGTCAAGTTTTCTAAGATGACAAAACGGGATAATCAAATACTCAACCACTACTTCCAAACCTTAATTAAAGGTGAAGAAAAAGACTGACAACAAACGTCTTCACCCCAAGAAAATACCCTCACTTTTACCAGAACCCGGGTCATATCCTTCGGCCTACCTCAGCCCCCTCCCGTATAGCAAAGAGAGCGTTTCGCGGCTTTGAGGCGTCTCCGATCACATGTACCTCCCTCGCCATGCCCCCAACCTCATGGACAAGCTCGTTCCTGCTAACCGAGCCGACTGCCAGAACTACGCTGTCAACAGCTCTGTGGATGGATCTGCCCTCCCTATCCATAAGAAGGACACCCTCACCGCTGATCTCGGTGACCCTGGTGGAGGTCAGCACCCGCACCCCCGCCTCGGCCAGCCTGTGCCGCAGGTGCCACCTTACCGTGGGGCCTAGGTCCCTTCCCACATGCTCTAACATCTCCACCACCTCAACATTCCTCCCCCGGGCCGCCAGGAAATCGGCGGTCTCCAGGCCGAGGGCATTGCCCCCGACAACAACCACCTGCTCTCCAACCTGCACCTTCCCCGCAAGCACATCCCAGGCAGTAGCCACGTTTCGTCCCTCAACCCCAGGGATTTCCGGTTTTGACGGCACGGCTCCAGTTGCAATCACAACGACCTCGGGGCTCTCCTTCTCCACCGTCTCTGCCGTGGCCTTGCTCCCCAGACGCATCCTTACCCCCAGCTTCTGCAACTGCCCCGATAGATAGCCGAGGAGTCCGGCAAATTCCTCCTTGCACGGGGGTATGGACGCCAAGCGCCACTGACCCCCAAGCTCATCACCCTCCTCATACAGGGTTACCCTATGGCCTCTCAGGGCGGCATTCATAGCAGCTTGCATCCCGGCCAGTCCTCCGCCGATTACCATTACCCTCTTTGGCTTACGTGCCGGCACTATAGCCATGTTCTTCTCCCTGGCCGCTGCAGGGTTAACCAGACAGGTGGTCTCAAGTCCTGCCATCTTGTCCTGACAGCCCTGGTTGCACCCGATGCACCCCCGTATCTCATCGAACGTCCCCCGCTGTGCCTTTATCGGCAGCTCTGGGTCGGCAAGCAGGCCCCGCGCCATAGCCACGATGTCCGCCTTACCCGATTGCAGGATCTCCTCAGCCATTCTCGGGTCTTTGATCCTGCCAACCGCCACTACAGGCACACCCACGGCGCCCTTGATGCCCTCAGCCAGATGCACAAAGCATCCCTGTGGAGCATGAAATGGGGGTACGATAACAGGATACGACCCATAGACACCAGCGGAAACGCTCACAAAATCCACCCCTTGCTCTGCAAGAAGACGGGCGAGCTTCCTGGATTCATCCAGGGTTAACCCGCCTTCAACGTGGTCGGCCCCGTTGAAACGACACGAGATCGGAAGGCCTTTGCCCAGCCTCCGCCTGATACGTCCGATTATCTCAAGGGCAAACCTGGCCCGACCTTGAAGGTCGCCGCCGTACTGGCCGTCCCTTTGGTTGCTGCGGGGTGAGATAAAGCTGCTCAGCAGATAGCCGTGGCAGGCCTTTACCTCGACAAAATCGAAACCGACCTCTTTGACCATCTCTGCTGCGTCAACATGCCTTTCAATGAGTTCTTCTATCTCATCGACTGAAAGTTCCCTGGGTACCCCACTACGCTTCGACCAGGGGATGGGAGAAGGCGCAACCATCTCATAACCGGGAATCGGGAAGTCAAGCTGACGCCCACAATGGTTCAGCTGCACCCCGATCCGGACACCATGGTCGTGGACCACGCCTACCAGTTCTCGTGCCGCCTCCACCATTCCCTTGAGCAGAGCAGGATCAACAGGAGCCTCGAGCGATGTGAAGCCGAAGCCGGCATCGGCCAGCATTATCATGCCAACCCCTCCCTGGGCCCGGGCGATGATGAAATCCTTGAATTCCTGCCTGACAGCCCCATCGAGGGATGAGTAGAGAGTACCGATCGGCGCCATGGCCAACCGGTTTTTTACCGTCATGCCCCCGATCGTGGTCGGGGAAAACAGCTTAGAAAGGGCACTTTCATGTCCCGTTGTCTCCGTCACCGGCTCTATACCTCTCGTATACAAACATTGGGGGTAGATCTACCATAATTCATCCTCTTGTGCCAGCGATCAATTCCAAAACCTCCATCGGCCCGGAACAAGGGTGGAAATTCGATCAACCTCCTATCAAACTCGAAAAAGAGAAAATGGCTGTGATAATGCTTGACATGCAGATGTTTTTCTCTTATTTTCCACTCCTCGGAAACCAAGCCACTAGTACGGGGATATCTCCCTGGGGTTAGCTGATCCAAGAGATCTGCCTCCAATAGAGAGGGTTGAGGTGGACTGTGCGCATACGGCAGCCTGGAAAAGTCCGAGACAAACTGTGGTTTTTGGGGCGTGAGGAGTCATGCGTCTATATGCTGGAGGGAGGTACGGATTCCATGATCGTCAGCGGGGGCATGAGCTATCTGGTGCCAGAGCTGCTCCGGCAGTTTGACACATTCGGCATCAACGAGACACGCATTACAAAACTTCTGATCCTCCACGCCCACTTCGATCACGTGGGTATCGTCCCCTTTTTCAAACGTCGTCATCCGGATCTGGAGATCTGTGCCTCAGGGCGTGCCTGGGAAATCCTCCGAATGCCAAAGGCTATCAATACCATCAACGGATTCAGCCGTGGTGCTGCAAAACGGATGGGAAAGGAGGAGGGCTACACCACCTGTGATTTGGACTGGGGCGATGAGATCACAGGGACAGCCGTCTCCGAGGGAGACCGTATTGATCTGGGGGATCTTGAGGTCTGTATCTATGAAACCCCGGGGCACTCCTCGTGCTCTATCTCGGCCTACGTGCCCCAGCTCAAGGCGCTGTTAGCCTCAGACGGAGGCGGGATTCCATGCAAAGAGACAATCATTGCATCTGGAAACTCCAATTTTACCACGTATCAGCAGAGCCTCGAGAAACTCAAGGATCTGTGAAGGCCGGGACGTTGTTGACTAAGTTGAATAACTCCTAGCTATCTTTTTCCCTTTAACTGCCTTCATCCTTTTTAAAGGGTGGCCGGTTTAACGTGGAATACGCAATGAAATTCTTTAGGTGGCCTGGCTTAGCTCCGATGGTGTAGGCTAGGCCTCTAAGGAGGTGACCTCAAATCCCCAAGAATTTTTACACCCCGGAGGGATTCAAGTGCCGCTCGGAGCACACGGAATGAAAAGCGCCCGGGGCAACCCCAGAAGGGAAGATCCAGAAGTTTGTGGACAGCGGCATGGTGACCCAACCCATCCTCCAGACTCCAATCGCACTCCATTTAAATTAAATTATACATTTATAATTATCCTTAATTCAGAGCATAGATCATAACGGTTTGAAATTATTACTAAAAAACAAAACATTTTGTTGAAAGATGGGCTCCAATCAGGTATAAAAGTCTAGAATAACAAAGAAAAAACCAGAAAGGAGCCCAACAGTGAGACTATCACGCCAAGCACTAAGATCACAAGAGAGAAAGAGACAAAAGGAACACAAAAAGCTCATCAAGCAACTAGAACTTTCAGATTTTACCTATGTCGCTGATGATAGTAACATGACGTTTTCTGCCATGGGCCCACATTTAGTCGATTTCATGAAGGTTATAGAGCTTCCAAAGTTTCTAAAAGACCATCTACAGATAGAAAAAAGACAGAGTCTCTATAGCCCAGATAAACTCTCCCAGCTTTTGATACTGCAGAACATACTCGGCTATGACTGCATTGAAAGCAGCCGGCCATTAGATCAGGATGGTATCATGAAGCAAAAGCTTACAATCAAGGACTATCCTGACCCTGAAACCTTCCGAGATGAACTTCAGAAATATGAAGAGCACAATATGGAACAGTTGTTCTTTGTCAATCTGAAAGTCCTCAATGTCTTATGCCGACTTACCGAACCTCAGTATGTTGATCTGCATTTTGACTCCAAGGTGATTACTGTCTATGGGGATCAGGAAGGTGCACAACAAGGTTACAATCCCCATAAGCCGGGAAGAAAGAGTTATCATCTTAAGGTTTGCACCATAGAGCCATTCGGTTTCATCGTAGCCATCCAGTTAGAGCCTGGCACTTCAGTGAGCTCCACTGGTTTTATTGACTTCTACAAGAAGTCTTTAGCTGCCGTCCCCCAAGATCACTTTGTGGTTCAAAATGTTCGCCTGGACAGAGGCTTCTTTTCTGAAGACAACATCAGGGCATTTGAAGGAGACTGTCTGTTCTTTGAGGTGGTGGCTAAAAAATACTCCAGTATAAAACGCTTTACAGACTCCATTGCTGAGGAGGATTTTGAACCCTTTTATCCTGATGAAACCATCTATGGAGCCTCTTTCTCCTTCTGTCTGGACTCATGGGAGAAGCCGCGTGATTTTGTGGTGGTCCGAAAATTAGTCGGCCATGAAGACAATGGCCAAGGGATGCTATTTCCTAAATGGCACTATCAGGTCATCTGCCATAACCAGTTGGACATGAGCCCTAAAGAGGTCTGGGAGGACTACAATCAACGGGCCAGAGTCGAGCTGAACATCCGGGATTTAGACTATGACCATTTTATCACCAAGGTGCCTACAGGGATCTTTTTAAGCAACTTTGCTTACTTCTGGCACTGTGTGCTGTCCTATAATCTGGTGCTCATTTTCAGAAACGTTGTCCTTACAGGTCAGTGGTCTAAATACCGGTTGTCAACCTTACGCAAAAAGCTTATCAAAGTACCGGGTAGACTTGTGAACCATTCCGGCAAAATGGTCATGCGCCTGATCGAAGGCTTCCCGTATCTAGACATTTTGCAATCTGTCAAAGAGCAATTAATATGGCTGTATCAAAGGTTAAACCCCTTGCCAGCTTAAAGCTTCACGCTAGTATAGCAACAATCAGGAACCCTTGTACCGGTGCAGGGGTATGGCCTGATGATGTAAATTCTATGATCTCTGGGAGTATAATATGACATAATCCGACCCAAACCTCTTGATCTAGCCTTTTCAAAGGTATTCTGAGCGTATTTTCTCGAAAATCATCGATAAAAACAGAAAACCTCGTGTTCATAAATTATTCACTCTGGATTCAGGATTATATTTGTCAATTTTTTTTATAATTTAGCCAAAAAATGCATATTTTATTTATATATAGCAGATGAAAAACAACATTGATTCTATATTCTCTTCTTTTTTAGTTTGACATACTGCAGGTGTTTTGGCCAAAAGTAGGGTCTGATAAAGAAGAGGAGGGATATAGTGAAGCGTTGTTGACCGAGTTGAATAGATCTCATAGAATGGCTGAATGGGATACAGACCATTGCCTGGAGCGGGCCTTGAGACATTCCTCTTGACAAGCTGCTGTTATTGGCTATGTTGAATAGCTAAGGGTGGTGTCATGTTGGGTCTAGAGGGGTTTCACCGAGGGAACTCAGAGAAAATGTCGTCTGTCGAGACAGACAAGGCTAGATCCATACCGGAATAAGTCAACAAGGTGCCCCAACACCACATATATTTTCGAAAAAGGGCTAATATATTCCTTCAGAGTCTTGGTTCCCTCTCAGTGTTTTTTGACAGAAGCTCATTTTGGATGGGCAGGACGGCGATTTAGGAATGATATTTCTCTAAACACTGGCAAGGCTGCACGAAAACAAGGAGGTTGAGGGATGAGAGTTTTCCTTAAGGTTTTTGGGTTGCATTTGTTGTTCTTTGTCTTGATCTTGGGCAGGTCAACGGGTGCTGCCGAGGAACCGTTGGAGCCCAAGGCACTTTTCGAAAAGCGCTGTTCCAGATGCCACAACCTGGAAAAGGCCAATCGAACCGAAAAGCCAGAGGACTGGAAGGCCATAGTCAAGAAGATGAAGGCGAAATGGTTCAGCGGGATTTCAGACGAGGATGCTGAGGTTATAACTAGATACCTGATTGAGAACAGGAGTAAGAAGTAGTCACCAAAACACTTTTCCCCAATCTGGCCATTATCATCCATCACCCGAATTGAGAACTCATATATCTGTTGACTGTCCTCAGAGAGAGCTTTTAACTCCCGGTTAGGGTGGCCCGAGCCGACAAATGGCCATACGCCTTTGCCACAGTGAAGGCCGGGATGTTGTTGACTAGGTTGAGTAACTCCCAACCATCTTTTTCCCTTTAACTGCTTTCATCCCTCTTAAAGGGTGGGCAGTGAGCTGATAATGCTTATGGAAAGGGGCCAGGTCCTTTTTTGAATAGAAGTTAAGCTGGCTATTTCTCTGATTTGTTCAATGATGCGGCGGCGAGCAATGTGACCAGAATCGTAGTTCAAGCAATCTGCCAGGGGACGCCCAATAAATTTAACGCCTCCTCAAGAAGATCGGATGGGTGCATTCTAAAGACACACTCATCGTCAACATAAAAATAGGCAATGTCACTTTCTAACGTAAGACAATCACCGCGTTCTGGGTCTACCTCAATCTCCCCTCTACCAAGGGCCTCTTTCAACTCCTTGAGAGTCTTATACTTCGTCTCCATCTTTTCCTCTCTCTAGAGCACGGTACCTAAACCATCGCTGGCCAACGGAAACGTGATTCCCGGCTGCAGTTGAAACCTTTCCACTTCTTGCCGGATGCAATCCTCGCACTCAATCTGGTTTTATTGGAGATTATAAACAGTATTCGCTAATCTTTCGGCCTCCTATTGTTAAGGTGCCATGGCAGTGACCTTTATTTCTGGGCTGCACTACTGATAGACAACATATGCATATTCTAACTAAAGAGGCAGAGATGTGATGGCCGTATCTTTGGCGTTAAATGATAGTGTGGGCAGACACCGGTCTTGTAGAAGGTGCCGAGAGTTATGCGGGTAGGGTAAGCCGCTGCAATAGAAAAGGGAGAAAAGATAAAGACGCTACATTTGATGCTCTGAGTCTCTCATGGGACGACTGGCCCACCTATTCACCCTTTTCCACCGTTCTCTCCGCTCGGCTTGGGACCTTCGCTCCAACCAACTCCTTCTCTCGACCCCTCCATTAAAGAAGTAATCAAGATCATATACCGTGCATCTGTCTTTTTGAGAGCGTCGATCAATGCCAGAGAGCCTCTTCTCTAACATGTTCCAAGCTCCTCAGCTGCTCGCCACGCCTCAGACTTCAAATTCAACAATCTGTTAGCGTGATTCTGTCACTTCCATGATCTAGCCCCAATTCAACAAGGGTGTAAACTTTGTTCATCCTACTTTCTCCAAAAAAATGAACATAACTGTCAAAGGCGATTATATGGAAAATTATCTTAGCCTCGGCCTGGGTTTTCAACAGAGATAATATATTGATCTAATGGGAATAATACCACATAGTCCCTTCAACTCCTTGCTGGAAGAGGAAACGAGCATGATCAAAAATTATCATTGAATTCAGCTACTTTTGTTACTTGCTGACAACATATGCCGATTTATCAACATTATCAAGCTTTCATTTACTTCAAAAAATGGCATTTTTTGAATCTTTTTATTTTTTCCGTTTCATTTTTTTGGTTCTATAAAGGGAAGGATCAGTGGCGGGAAAGGGGGATGTCCATAAATAAATATCTCGATTTCGATTGCAGATAATTTGTATAACTAGGGGTGCCCCCCCCTTTCATGGTACCCTCGATACGGGTTCAGCCTGAGGGATTAGAGCTTAGATCGTCTAAGATCGATAGTCCAACTAAGTAGAGTCCTTTAAATCGCCCTTTTTCATCTTTGGCGATATGTCTGATCTCTGTTTCCAAGTATTCAATGGGTCTTGATGAATCAGTCGTGTAGTATTTCAGATTCATTATGTCACCGACCTTTAGGCGATTCAATAGACCAGAATCTTCCTTTACCAATACACAGGTTCCTTTCGGTGATATATCCCAGATTTTGAATTGATAAACAAAGGTGCTTTCACTTATTGAAAATTCTACACTATAGTATTGATCTATAATGCTTCTGGGTTCAGATCTTCTCTCTATTAAGTGGTCTTCCATAGGCTATCCTCTTATTGTTTCCACCTGGGTGCATCCGATATTTTTGGGGTAACGGGTACTTCCTTATCTTCAAATTGCGTGCCAGAAGCTAATTCTTTGATTGAGAAAACGATTCCCACCCCAGGGTTCCGGAGATTTCTACTCTATGGAAGCTTCAATGGAAGCTTCAGACGATCATGGTACAATGCATAAGTAAAAGAGTTGATCTAAGCAGGTAGTTCTGGTGAAGGCAAGGAGAAAGAAATGCACATGAAACAGTGCATATGTGCACAATTTTCGCTGCGATCTGCTATTCATGCTCTTAAACTTCTAGGGTACAGGTAGCAAAGAAGAACACAAAATACGGAAAAGTAACTAGTAGAGGTTCTGGAATTTGTTCACGGTTAGAATGCCACAAAATCAATAGAGGTCAAGGCTTGATCACTGCTGGCAAAATGGGGGGCAAGAACAGAAATTACTGGAGAGATAACAGATGGGTTCTGTGTTGGAAGGTTCTCACGAGGAACCAAGAATAATCCTGTACAATTCATCTGCAAGGCTCTCGTCGAGAGTTTTGAGAATCTTGTAGTGCTCGAAGGCATCGCCGACTCTACCCATACGATCATAACTCACGCCAAGGTAAAAATGGGCTTGTGCATGCTCAGGTTGAATTCGAACGGCTTGTTTGTAAGCCTCAATTGCATTTGAGTGCTGGCCCAGTCTGGTAAAGCTGACCCCCAACCTGAAAACAGCATCTGCATGCTCAGGTTTGATTCGAATGACCTCTTGGTATGGTCTGATTGCCTTTTTGTCTTTCCCCAGTCTACTGTAACAATCACCCAATAGAAGCCATGCTTCTGCATTAGAAGGCTGTTCTTCGACAACTTTTTTCACAAAACGTATGGCATCATTGTATTCTTGGGCACCAAATAATTTCTTAGCTGATTCTAAATTCTCATCAGCCAGGGCCTGGCTGGTGAGCACAAAAATAGATATGGAAATCAGGGATATTGCTGTTTTCCTGGTCATTCTCTTTTACTCCCTTAGGGAAGGGGGGGGATAAGAGATACCGGAACAAGTACCCGGCGTGGGCAGGGTCTGCCGGAGACGGCAGCCTTGCGTCAATCTTCGAAATCGCCCTCAGGGCCCTTATCCGTCACGATTCTGGCTGCACGCTCCCGGATCTTGACCTCTGTCCACTCACTGGGGTCCTCGATTCGGTTCACCTTGGGGCCGAGATCATAGGAGCCTGCCTCGAGGATGGCCTCAATGGCCAGGGGGGCCGAATCCTGTGCATTAAAGACATCGGTCAGAAGTCCGTAAATAAAGTCCTCCACCCCCTTGCACATCCTCTGCCTCACCTCGCGCGGCAATCCCAGGAGCTTGTTTTCAAAGGGGAGGTTGAGCTTCTTGTAATCCCCGGCCTTGAGGCTCTTTGATTTTGCATAGGCCGTCATCTCCGTCCACATGGCCTCTGTCACACCCCTTTCCGGTTCCTTGAAGAACTCCCCATTTTCATCCAGATAGGCGTTGCCGTAGTCATTGACCCTGACACCCCAGGAGATCATCTGGAGGGCCGTGGCCACATTGGCCTTGGTGGTGCTGGTCTCCTGGGCGATCCTTCGAAGCCGCTCGGAATTGTTCCCTGAGGTCCCGTGCTGAGCCCCTGATATCTTAAATCTGGCCAGGGCCTCATGGATCTCTCGCGTTAATGGTACCTGAATGCCCTGATCACTCGCCTCTATCCCGTGGGTGGTGCCGTTATTGAGCGCTATCCAGTCAGGAAAGATGCCGTGGGCGTTCAGGCCTTGGATCAAGAAGAGCGCCTCCTGTACCGTGGAAAGACCCTCCTTGCCCTTGATCTCCCCGACCTCGGTCTCATAACCGGCCCATACGGGTACATAGGCGCTCAGGGCCATATTGGCAAGAAGATTCCTGTCGTCGGGCAGGTGCGAGGCATCGATGGCAATGGAGGTGATCCCCGCATCAAACATAGATGGAATCTCGATCCTGGCCGCCTCGACATCCTGATCCCCTCTGATCCCGTAATGGTCCGCATGGATCGCTACAGGGATGGTGATCCCCAGTTCGTTGCAGACGGTATCGACCTGTCTTGCCAGGTTCCAGTAATTCACTGCACAGTAGGCATCTGCTCCGCCTTCTGATTTGGCAATCTCTATGATTATGGCGGCATTGGCCCTCTGGGCCGCCGAAAGTGCCCCGCGGATGACAAAATGATTTCTTCCGTTTGCAGCGATGGTCATGGCCTTTCCTTTGGCGATCATGGCTCGGTCTATAACCTTACCGCTGACGATCAAGGCGCTCGAGTGTGGAAACAGATGGGTGATATTGGGTGGACGCCCAATCTCGAGGGCTCTTTCAAACTCTAGGGTGGATTTCTGATTCTCCAAAGACATGGTTAGCTCCGCTCCATTGTTGTTGTTCGGTGTGCCGGTGCCTTGTTTATGCCTGTGGGCACCACACAAGGGTATAAGTTTCATCGTTAAGATAATTTATATTATCTTAAAACCAACTCTCAGGCCTTGTCAAGCGGCAATTGGATCAACGCGCAGAGCTACAGTCCATGACCTGGGAGAGGTGGAGATGAAGGCCACATAACGGACGGGAAGAAGATGTTTGAAAAAAAGGATGGGCGGTGGGGGATAGGGCTCGTGGGTGTCTGATAATCCCTTGGTGCTTCGATTCGGAAATACAGTGACGTATTTTCTAAATTTAGCCCGGAGGAATTGCTCACTCAGCACTAAGTCCTGAGTAAATAAGTTCCTAATTGAACTTATGAATCGAAGGACTTAGCCTTATGCAAGAGCCCGCAAAGGCCGTTATCCCGACTAAATCGGGACACAGCCTCTTCCTTTTTGGCGATTATATATTGTAGATTGTCGGATGGCGAGAGGTAAGGAGTGGGAGGCTTCGGGAATCTTTCCCCAGGAGGCCCATTTTTGTTGAGATTGGGAAAATTCTTGCTTGCGATGTTTCCCGATTAGTAGTATGTAAAATGCCTTTCACTGAGATGACCCCTGGTGAGATCCTACACACGAGCGAAAGAACTGTGTTAGTCACAGAAGGAGCCCTTGATGGTTGATGATATTCAATACCTGAGAAACATAGGTATCAGTGCCCATATTGATTCAGGTAAGACAACCCTGACAGAGAGAATACTCTACTATACAAAGAGGATATTTGCCGTCCACGAGGTAAAGGGAAAAGATGGCGTTGGTGCCACCATGGATTCCATGGAGCTGGAAAAGGAGAGAGGTATTACCATTTCCTCTGCTGCTACCTACTGTGAATGGAAAGATCATAGGATAAACATTATTGATACGCCCGGGCATGTTGACTTCACCATTGAGGTTGAGCGCTCCCTGAAGGTTCTGGATGGGGCCATTCTGGTTCTATGTGCTGTGGGAGGTGTACAATCCCAGTCTATTACCGTTGACCGGCAAATGAACCGGTATAAGGTGCCGAGGGTGGCCTTTATCAATAAATGTGATCGGGCAGGTGCTGATCCATACCGTGTTGTGGCCCAACTTCGCCAGAGATTGAATCATAATGCCATACTCATGCAGATACCCATAGGACTGGAAGGAGATTTCTCCGGTTTGATAGATCTGGTCTCCATGAAGGCTCTCTATTTTGAGGGCCCCTTTGGAGAGGACGTTAAGGAAGGAGAGATTCCATCCTTCTTCCTCGATGAGGCGGCTGCCAGAAGAGAGGAGTTGCTGGAGGCCGCCTCCATGTTTTCCGATGAATTGATGGAGGCTATTTTAGATGGCAGTGTCAGCGGGGAACTGATACATAAGGCGGTAAGAGAGGGGACCATCTCAAGACAGCTGACCCCTGTCTTTATCGGGTCAGCGTACAAAAACGTGGGGGTTCAGCCTTTACTCGATGCCGTTGCCAACTATCTCCCTTCACCGGCAGAGGTGGAAAACAGCGCGCTGGATATGGATGAGGAGGAAAAAGAGGTATTGCTTTCCTCGGATCCCGATGACCCCCTGGTGGCCCTGGCCTTCAAACTGGAGATAACCCCCTATGGGCAGCTCACCTATCTCAGGATCTATCAGGGCACTATAGGCAAAGGGGATGATTTGGTAAATACCAGGACTACAAAAAGGATCAAGGTGGGAAGGCTGGTGAGGATGCATGCCGATGAAATGGAGGATATCCCAAGGACTCGTGCAGGCGACATTGTGGCCCTTTTCGGGGTCAACTGCTTTTCGGGGGATACCTTCACCGATGGCCGCTTGAACTACACCATGAGCTCCATTTTTGTGCCGGAACCGGTAATTTCCCTGGCCATATCAACAAAGGACAATAGATCTGACACGAAGATGGCTAAGGCCCTTAACCGCTTTATCAGGGAAGACCCTACCTTTCAGTCCCGGGTAGATGGCGAATCCGGCCAGACCATTATCTCCGGGATGGGGGAATTGCATCTTGAAATTTATGTGGAGAGGATGAAAAGGGAATTCGGGGCTCAGGTGGATACAGGGACTCCCGAGGTGGCCTATCGGGAGGCCATCTCACGGCGGGCGGAGTTTGATTATACCCATAAGAAGCAGACAGGCGGGGCAGGTCAGTACGGGAGAGTCGCCGGGTTTATGGAACCCTCAGAAGAGGCTGGTTATGAATTTATTAACCAGGTGAAGGGGGGCGTCATTCCTTCAGAATTCATTCCCGCCGTTGACAAGGGTTTCCAGTCCTGTCTGAGAAAGGGCCTCTTGATAGGATTTCCGGTTCTCGGCATGAAGATTACGGTCAATGATGGAAAACATCATGTAGTTGACTCTTCTGAGAGGGCATTTGCCCAGGCAGCTATCGGTGCTTTTAAACAGGCATACCTAAAAGCCAAGCCCGCGATACTGGAGCCGATTATGAAGGTGTCGGTAGAGAGTCCCTCTGAGTTCCAGGGAAATGTCATGTCTTCTATCAACCAGCGCAGGGGCTTGATCATGAGCTCGACGGAAGATGGGGTGTTTACAACCGTTGAGGCCGAGGTTCCTCTGGCAGAGATGTTCGGATATGCTACTACCTTGAGATCTTTGAGTCAGGGAAAGGCAGAGTTTACCAAGGTTACCTCTTATTGCCATGTTATCTTCTCCGATCTTGTTAAGGTCCTGGATATTGAGAATGAATATGAGGTTCGGACCCGCTTGGATAAAAACAGGATAATCCTCGCCTATCTGAAAGAGAGCTTTGGCCTCAGCAGGCTCAGGAAGAATCTCAGAAATCTGGTAAGAGAGGTCGGTTTCGCGCCGGATACCCTCGTTGTTGATGGTGTTGATTTCGCAGGGGCCGGCAGGGACATGTTTGAGGGATTTAAGGGGATGGCCAAAGAGTTCAACCT
>JABXJY010000427.1 GCA_013375385.1 Desulfobacterales bacterium | reverse complement strand
TGGCGTTCGACGTCCTATACGCATGCACGCGCTACCCATATCCACCCTCGTACAATGATACCCTATGGGACCCAGACGCGTTACAAGCGTATCCGTATGTGATGGCGCCCCAAGCGGCTTCCGGCATGCCAGTGTACCGTGACGGTGGAACAACAGTGTACATTCCCCTAAGGAACGATACCTACTGGGTTTGGCCAGATACCGACACCATCGCCTATACAGGATTTAATAGTACGCTTAACGCATACGATGTGAAGTGGACATTCGATGCTACCATTGACCCAAAAACTGGAGCATCCGACTACGGTGACTACGCTCCTGTAATTGAATCCGTGGAAGTCCCCAGTGATTCTGAACTTAATGCCGCCGGGCTCCTCGGAGACTATAACTATACTGAACAACAACCCGAAAGGACCGTGTATCCGTGGACTGACGAAGTAGTAAACTTCCAATATCCATACGTTGCCAAATTCAACCTCAAAAGGACACACGCCGACTTTGAGCTTCTGTTTGGTGTCGTGTGGGGAGGAACAATCCTTCCACGCCTCGTATTTGAAGGAGTACCAAACAGCGCATTGAGAAGTCACCCAACGCAGTTCGACGTTGATCTGCTGCCCCAAACCGGCCCCTTCATCTTAACCAGTTATACACCAGATGTGGAGGTCATATTCCATAAAAACCCACATTGGTGGGGTACAGCCAAGGGCTACCTGAATACAATCGACAAATACATCATTAGGTTCGAGGTAGACCCAGTTGCGAGGAAAACCGGGCTTTTCGCTGGTAACTTCGAGGTCTGTGAGGCTCCTATCGCCCACGTAGACGAATTTGAAGCGCTGAAGGCGAAGACATTCGGTTGGTATAAGGGAGGGGCGGAGCCCGCATTCAATGTATATACAGAGCCCCGCGCGAACACAGCACAAATGATACGGTTCAACCTCAACAACCCGATCCTGGCGAACAGATACGTCAGAATGGCCATTGCCCACGCCATTCCATACTCACCGCCGGCCGAGGTCAACATACCGGACATCATCAGGGGATGGGGCCTCACCTGTGACTTTCTCCCATACGCTGTCCCATTAACCGAGGCAATATTTCCCATCACCATCCTCGGAGAAGAATACGTCTACCACCCAACACTTGAGCCCTACGGATACGACCTCGACAAGGCGCGATACTACCTGAACCTGTATCTAAACCAAACGAATGGCACCCCGGAACTCGGACCTGTAGGTGACGCAGACCAAAGCGGCCTCGTTGACGCCACCGACTGGGGAATATGGAGAACGAGCCCGATCTCATGTGGTCCGACCATGTGGACATACCCGACGTGGCCCTACACTATAGACCCAGACTGGAACAACGACGACGAGGCTACTGGTGTGGATAAGGCCCTTTGGGGAGACAACTACGGAACCGAATACAAATAACAACCAAAACACACCCCCTTTTTTTAAACCCCGACACCGGACCAACCCAGCATGACAGCCTAGATTGCGTCTGACCTTTGTTATGGAAAAATTTATGAGCAAAACACTCGTAAAAGAGGCGAATAAGGTGAATAGG
>JABXJY010000155.1 GCA_013375385.1 Desulfobacterales bacterium | reverse complement strand
TACAAGCAGCAGTCTTACCCTGGAAAATCTGGAGCTCTGGGCACACCGTAAGGGAATCCAGCTCATCGGAACTGGTGATGTATTCCATCCAGCCTGGTATGAAGATCTGAAAGAGAAGCTGATACCAGCAGAAGACGGCCTTTACAGACTCAAAGATGAATATCGCATAAAAAAAGACCCCCTCTTTCCTGCAACTCCACAACCGGTTAGGTTTATTCTTTCTGGAGAGATAAGCAGCATCTATAAGAGAAAGGGCAGGGTCAGAAAGGTGCATAACCTTATTCTATCTTCCTCACTTGATACAGTAAAAAAGATACAGAGTAAGTTAGAGACAGTGGGAAATATCAGGTCTGATGGAAGGCCTATTCTTGGCATCCCTTCGAGGGATCTATTAGAGATAGCCTTGGAGGCAGGCAGTGACACCGTTCTTATTCCTGCCCATATATGGACCCCATGGTTTTCTGTGCTCGGTGCAAAGAGCGGCTATGATACTATTGAGGAATGTTTTGATGATCTCACAGGTCAGATCTTTGCCGTTGAGACCGGGCTCTCATCCGATCCACCTATGAACTGGCTCTGTTCATTTCTGGATCGTTATACCCTTATCTCCAACTCGGACGCTCACTCGCCGGAGAGATTGGGGAGGGAGGCCAATCTGTTTGATGCAGACCTGTCTTATTCAAGTATAATTAACGCAATGAAAGGAGACAGCTCACATACATTCTTAGGCACGATAGAATTCTTTCCACAGGAGGGGAAATATCATTTGGACGGACACAGGAAGTGCGGCATTCGCTGGACACCCCAAGAAACGGCAAGACACGGCGAAATCTGTCCCGTATGTGGCAAAAGGGTAACGGTAGGGGTATTAAATAGGGCTATGCAGCTTGCCGATAGGGTGGATACGGAGCTGAGACCCAATAAACACCTGTTCTATTCCCTTACGCCGTTAAAGAATCTTATCGGAGAGGCCAAAGGTGTTGGTGCAAACAGCAAACAAGTAAATGAACACTACGAATACCTTTTAAGAAAGGGGGGGGCAGAATTCTCTATCCTCCTCGATCTCTCATATGATCAGATTAGGGAGATCGGGGGTGAGATATTGTTGGAGGGTATCAGAAGGCTCAGGAACAGGGAGGTTCATATCGAGGAGGGATATGATGGCAAATTTGGCGAGATAAGGGTATTCAGCCCGGGAGAGATTCACTCTCTCTCATCCCAGATATCCTTCTTTGACCAGTCATTCAGGAGGCCCGACAGGAGGAGGATAGGTGCAGATGATTTGTATGCAAGAATCCATCAAAAGACAGATGCAGTAGTTCCAAAAGTAAGAGAGGGGCGATTCGATGAAACTCCGTATGGGCCCACCATGAGTCCCATGCAAACGATGGCGGTAAATCACCATAAAGGCCCTTGCCTGATTCTGGCAGGGCCAGGTACTGGAAAGACACTAACTTTGACAATGAGGATCATAGGACTTGTCAAACGGTGGGGAGTCGATCCTGCCACTATTCTGGCTATTACCTTTACCAATAAGGCAGCACAGGAGATGAAGAAGAGGATAGGAACTGCCTTTGCGGATGAAAGGATAACAAAAGAGATTACCATCACCACATTTCACTCCTTTGGCCTGTCCTTACTGAGAGAACACGCCCACATGTTTGGGAGATCGTCAGAGTTCGCTGTCTTTGGCGATGATGAAAAGGCCTATATTCTCAAATCATTTCCAGGCATAGCGAGCAGGGATCTCCACAGGGTTTTTGAGGAGATACGCTTGGCAAAAAACAGGATGCAAGCCCCTTCAGAGCTCGGGGATGATGAGCTGGCAAATGTATATGCTGCCTATGAAGATAGGTTAAAGATGGAGGATGCCTTTGACATCGATGATCTTGTTGTTTATCCAGTCAGGCTCCTGAGAGATAATAGTGATAGAGGGGAGGTAATAAGAGGTCGATATCCATGGATATGTATAGACGAATATCAGGATATAAACTGTACCCAGTACAATCTAATCAGGCTTCTCGCACCTGAGAAGGATTCTAATATCTTTGCGATTGGTGATCCTGATCAGGCCATCTATGGCTTCAGAGGAGCTGATATCACCTTTATCCAGCGATTTAAGGATGACTATCCAACTGGGGCAGTCTATGAGCTTGACACATCCTACCGGTGTTCAAGGACAATCCTCGAGGCCTCTGCCCAGGTTGTCAGGTCCCCGGGAAGGAATGATGTATTGGAGGGATTGGAAGAGGGTGTATCAATAAATATCCAGGAGTATCCCACGGCAAAAAGCGAGGCAGAGTTTGTAGCCAGGACTGTAGAAAAACTGATGGGAGGGGTCAGGTTTTTCTCTTTTGACAGCCAGATTACCGATGGTAGTGAGGAAAGTGAGGCAACGTCATTTTCTGATTTTGGAGTCTTGTTCAGGCTTTCAAGAATGGCCTCAGATATTATTAAGGCCATGAATGATCACGGTATTCCCTACCAACTTGTTGGGGAAGAGCCCTTCTTTAGGAGTGAGCCTGTTAGCACAATTGTAGATATCCTCCAGTTGATTTCAATGCCCTCACATAAGGTATTGATTCAAAGAATTAAGGAAAAACAGATAAGAGGATTATCTGAATCTTCCCTCTTGGAAATAAGAGAGAGCAATAACATACGGTCGGTAGAGCACTACATTAGTGAAACAGTGAAGACATTTCTCCCTGAAACCATGATTTCCCATAAAGATGCTATTGAAAGGCTCCTCTCACTATCCAGGCAATATGGCCATGATCTTTCCTCTTTTCTCTCGGCAATACAATTGGGGAGCCCTGCTGATACCTACAATACATCAACAGAACAGGTTTCCCTCATGACAATCCATGCGGCAAAGGGCCTGGAGTTTTCATACGTTTTTATCATAGGGTGCGAAGATGGTGTCTTGCCTTACACCATATTTACAAAGGGTGATTCTGACATAGAAGAGGAAAGGCGGCTTCTGTATGTGGGTATGACAAGGGCCAAAAAGATGCTTTTCTTGACCCACGCAAGAAAAAGAAATCTCTTTGGTAGACATTTGAATCTGCCGATTTCCCCCTTTTTGGACAACATTAGAGAGGAGTTGGTTCAAAGGGGCAAATCAAGAGACGGAAAAAAGAAGGCAAAGGATAAGCAGCTATCCCTCTTTTCTTAGATATTTCTTCAGGTCTCTGGTAAAACGGAGTGGATTTTCAGAACACCCCTCCCAAATGAAACAGACACATGAAGAGCGATCGGAAAAATAATCATAAGATAGTCCACCTCGAAGAGATTTGGAAGGCCAAAAAGGAAGAGGGCAGGATTGTGGCTATCCTGAAAGATACCAAAAGGATAGCCACGGCTATAGAGAAAAGAACTTGTATCTTATGCGAGGCAAGGAAGATGTGTGTTAATAAAACGGGCCTCTGCGCCGCCTGTTATTTGAAACTTACTCCTGAGGAGAGGAAGGTTGCGGATGAAGAGGCAAGGCATAAGCAGATTAAATTCACAGTAACCGATGATAGGTGGAAAAAGAGGTAAGCGTTCAGTGATCAGCGGCCAGCTCAAAGGATTATTAGGGGTCAATCAAGACCCTATTTCAAGAGATTTCCGATTACGGAAAACAACAAAAGAAAGAATAATGATTGAATAATCCAGCCGATTATACAGACAACCACGGCCCTGAGGGTACTCTGGTAATCAAGGGCCTGTCTCACAGCTATGACCATTGCGATCAGCATCCAGATAGAGGCGACGATTAAGACAATCCCTGATAGACCAGGAATGATGCACAGTATCCTGATCAATCCTGGCGAACTGGAAAATCCAATAGTCCTGAGTAGCTGGCCGTGGTCGGCCCTTGTTTGTGGTTCGGGGAGAATCTTTGTGCCAATAAAATAGGTAATATAGGCCCATATATACCACCCAATAAGCGCAAGAATAGTGCCAAATATTAGTAGTATTATTACCCTTGGTCCTCCTATGGTAATCGTGCCCAACCCAGCAGCAATGCTTGAAAGTATAACAACTCCCATGGCCTGGCCAAGTGCCGTTGTATCTGCCTCAACCTCTTCATAGAGACTTGCGTCCAACTTGGCGGCCCTAATGATCCTATCGTTGAAATTAGACATATCTTAAATCCATAGTCATAAATCTAAGACTCAAAACTGCTATTCTTAGTCTAACTATTGCTTAACGCGGACAAGCCGGATACAAATCCGAATATGGAATACCCGCCTGCCATGCATTGGAATTGCCATTAAAGCGATAGTTGTCAGTACAACTTTATTTTCAGCTACTTCTATAGACAAACTCAAAGGCATTGCGGGCAGGTCGAAATCCCTGGCCCATACCTGTTGTATAAAGACTCAATTGCATATTTTTTATAACGATAGTATTTTAGTGACAAACAGATGTCCCTGTCATGTCGCGGGCCGAAGCAAATCCAAATGACCACAATCCCAATGTTCCAAACCAGGAATTCTTTCCTCGAGAGCAAGTACGGCTTTGAGCTGTTTCGGATTTCAAACATTTGAATTTCGATATTGTCCTTCGACCTAGCTCAGGATGGTGAGCCAGTCGAACCATTTCGGATTTCGTACTTCGGATTTTGTAACATTTTAGCTCTTTTAAACTAACTGGTGAATGGGCATGGAGGTGTCTTTTTTGTCTCATGCCTTATATGTAATGCACCGGCAGGCCCCGATAAATCGGGGCACCGACCGCCATGTTGTATAATAGTCAAATCCGCGTTGCGCGTGTGCCCCGATTTACGGGGCACGCTGAGGCCCCCTGTTAAAGGGCATGCAGCAAAAAAAGACATCTCCATGCTCATGCGTCTCACCGAGGGTAACTATTTGGCCTTGAGTAAAGGCCATGAGTAATTTTCAAAGAGCTAAAATGTTACGATTTATTTAGTTTCTATTTACCCAGTTCAGGGAAGTCAGTTGATAGCTCAATGAGAAAAAGCGAGAAATGATTATCCCAGACACTCTTTACAACACAGTCAAACTCTGCTGCAACAAAGAGGCCATTATTTGCTCAGAGGGCCGATTCACCTACCGGGAGTTCAAGGAACACATTGATCTTCTCGCTGCAGCGTTGCATGAGGCAGGCATAGATAAAGGCGATAAGGTTGCGGTATTGCACTCAAACTGTCATATTTTCTTAGAAATCTATTATGCCGTGGCTCAGACTGGGGCGGCGCTGGTTCCGTTAAACACCCGCCTATCCCCCCGTGAGTTGGCTTTCATGATTGACGACTCCCAGTCCCGGGTGCTCGTCTCAGAGCATCAATTCTGGAACAAGGTCTCAGAGATGAGGGACGAGATTCAAGGCATAGAGCAGATTATATGGTCCCGGGCGCCATCTGATTTCTGCCCAGGCGACGCTGAAGTCCTCTATGAGGTTTTTTTGGAATCTGCCAGGCTTCCCAGGTACGAAGAGAAAGACGTTGATCCGGACGACATTGCCCAGATCTATTACACCTCCGGATCCACGGGTCGCCCCAAAGGCGTCATCATGACACATAAGAATATGACCGCCCATGCATTGGGGACAATCGCAGAGTATCAGATCTCAGATGAGGACGTTTGGATTCATGCTGCACCACTCTCCCACATAACGGATGCTTGTAATACCTGGGCCATCACCTGGGCCGGTGGCAAGCACATCCTAATCGACAGGTTTGACCCCGTGCAGGTGCTTGACGTCATCGAGCGTGAGAAGGTGACCATAGGCAAGCTTGTTCCCACAATGTGGAACATGCTTCTAAGCGATCCCGCGGTCCGCCAACATGACTATAGTCACCTGCGGCTGGTAATAAGCGGTGGCGCGCCCATCGCCCCGGAACTCATCCGCAAGATCATGACTAATTTTAAATGTGAGTACATCCAGAATTACGGCATGACCGAGTCTACGCACTTTTTGACAATCAGCCGCCTGAAAGAAAATCTGAAGAAGCTCCCCCAGGAGGAACAGTTAGAATATAGAGTTAAGACAGGTCGGCCCTTCATGGGGGTCAAGATCCGGGTTGTAGACGAGCATGATCAAGACGTGAAGCCGGACGGAAAACAGGTAGGGGAGATCATCGTCAAGGGGGACATCATTACACCGGGCTATTGGCGTCTCCCTGAGGAGAATGCTCGAGCCTTTAAGGATGGCTGGCTTTACACTGGTGATTTGGCCACCATCGACGCGGAAGGATACATAAATATTGTAGACCGCAAGAAGGATATGATTGTTACAGGTGGAGAGAACGTTTTCTCAATTGAAGTGGAGAAGGTGCTCTACTTGCATCCAAGCATCATGGAAGCTGCAGTGCTGGGGGTTCCCGACCCCAAGTGGGGAGAGGCAGTCAAGGCTGTTTGTGTGCTGAAAAAAGGGAAATCGGTTTCACAGGAGGAGTTGATCCTTTTCTGTAAGGAGCACCTTACACACTATAAGGCGCCTAAATCGGTGGATTTCGTAGATTCGTTGCTCAAGACGGGATCGGGGAAAATTGATAAAAAGACCTTGAAAGAAAAGTATTGGAGGGGATCTGACCGGTTCGTGGGGTAAAGTGCTCTTATCATCTGCTTTGTTTTTAGGGATAAAGCTGATACACAGTGACTAGAAGGATTTTGCAAACCTGTCT
>JABXJY010000154.1 GCA_013375385.1 Desulfobacterales bacterium | reverse complement strand
ACCATAACCTAGCAAATCGCCGAAAAGAATGTATTCTGAACTTAGCTGCGCTTCGCCCCAATTGGAGTAATGGAGGGGCGGAACAGAGATTCCGAGATGCTTTGATTCCCTACAGCTCTCGCCGGACGAAATAGGTGCATTGCTGGGTAAAAGCCACTAAGGCATCAAGCTTTTCCTTGGCACGGCCAGAGTCTATGACGTCCCCTGCCCTTTTGATACCCTCTCTAAAGTCACGGTCAAAACCTGCGGCCACAAAGGCAGCCGCGGCATTCAACAGAACCATATCCCGTTTGGGGCCTCTCTGACCTTCGAGGATCTCCCGAATGATGCGAGCATTGTCTTTTGCATTCCCTCCCCTTATGCCCTCAGGCTTTGCCCTCTTGAACCCATACTCCTCCGGGGTTATGGTAAAGGTGGTGATCTTTGCATCCTTGAGGTGAGAGATCCTGGTAGGTCCGCAAATACTGATCTCATCAAAGGTGTCTTCACCAAAGACCACGAATGCCTCCCTTGTTGCCAGTCTCTTGAGCACATGGGCCATCTTCTCGGTCAGATCCGCGTTATAGACCCCCATGACCTGTATTGTGGCTCTTGCCGGGTTGGTCAGGGGACCCAGCAGGTTAAAGATGGTACGGATCCCTATCTCCCTTCTTGGTCCGGCGGGGTATTTCATGGTACCATAAAACAAGGGGGCATAGAGAAAGCCGATCCCCACTTCCTGAATGCATCGTTCCACATTAGAGGTGTTGATATCCAGCTTCAGACCGAGCGCCTCAAGTACATCGGCGCTCCCGCAATGGCTGGAGACCCTGCGTTGGCCATGTTTAGCCACCTTGATTCCACCTCCAGCGACAACGAGGGCAGTTGCCGTAGATACATTGAAGGTATTGGTCCCATCCCCCCCTGTCCCGCAGGTATCGAGGATGGTTTCGTCTTCTACATTGATTTCATCCCGATCAATGTTTACCAGGTGATTGTCAAGGCGTATTCTCTCCGCCCTCTCCCTCATTGCCCTGGCAGCCCCGGTAATCTCATCTACCGTCTCCCCCTTTATCCTGAGGGCGGTGATAAACGAGCCGATCTGGGCAGACGTGGCCGTGCCGGTGAGAATTTCTTCCATGGCCATTTTCATTTCTTCCTCATTCATATCATTGCCTCTTACCACCTTTGCAATAGCTTCTTTTATCATTTTACCTTCCTCCCTTTCTAAAAGATATTGTAGGATTAAAAATAAGAAAGGCCGTTGGGGTCGCTGACCCACGGCCTTTCTTTGATCACACCAGTCAAAAAAACCGTGGGCCTATGGAAGCGAGCCCACGGTTTCTTAACCTACTATCCTATGCCGGTCCCAGTGGCCTCACCTCCTAATGGGAGATGCGCCACCACCAGCCATTCAATGACATGATACGGGTTCTTTCTATCACTCCGTTCATAAATCCTTGTGTAGGGATAAAGAAAAGTTTTGTCAAGGGGAAAATGTTAACCGGGAAAGATTTAGTGTAGTTTCCTGAGTTTCGAGAAGAACCCATTGTTTCTGAGCGAAAATCGGCTGAGAGCAGTGGGGTACCCATCGAGGTGGGCAGGAAGGGGGACCGCCGGCGGCGGACAGAGCGGGGAAGGGGCAAGCATTCCCCACCTGCGAACCCGATAGGGTCACTGCGGAAGCCTTGAAGCGAAGAAATCATGGGTTCTCCTTACTGGATCTGAGTCTGCGATGACTCATTTATCCAGCCGCATTATCAGGAGACTATCGTAACCTCTCCTGTATCCCCATTCACCTGGACAGTAGCATCCTCTGTCACCAAATCAGTGATATCCTTTTCCAATCTGTCTACAAGAGGGATAGCAATCCCGTATAGAAACCGTGCCATGACGATAGCCGAGGCGATAATTGGCTCGGTTTCCACGTTGATCACGGCAGATGGTCCATTCCCCTGCCTGATGGTTTCCAAAAACCAGGCCGATCCGGTGGTAGAGCCCTTTCCAAAAGGAAATATCAGAACCTTTCCCTTGATATTTTCTCCAAGCATATCAGAGCGCATGTCAATGACGTTCCCGGATTGTGGCTCAACTCCATGAGCGAACATAAAGGGTTGCGTGCTGACAAGGGCCTTACCCTGTCCCTGCCCGGGGGTCACACCCCTTCCTCTTACCACCTCCCTTGCCCTACCCATACCCTCTCTCAAGTTGCTGGTTTTGGATTTGATGAATGGCTGTTGCTTTTTTACCAAACCGGTAATGCTCCCGCCTGATCTACACTGGTTCTGTAGCGGTTAGGATACAACCATCAGTATCTCTGTAAGTGATTGAAAGATTATGCTCTGAGGGAACCACGAGAGCACATTTCGCTGAATTGGTCATAACATGGGAAAATCCCCACACCTTAACCGAAGATATCGTCGCACAGGTCTGCGTTGAGAACCAGATTCCCGCCTTCTCCAAGGGCTCAACCAAACCCAGTGCTCTGCCCAAGTCGTAGGTTTCTTGAGCCAGGTATATCCAGAAGAAGATGTCCTTTTTTACCCTCCTGTGCTGCATCTTCAGAAAAACGGCCTTTAGTTCCCCTATAGACAGAAGGGGGCACCCCAAGGTTACCATCTCAACCTTTGAATTTGGGTCCGCGGTGCTGATCTGGTCCTCCATATCCTGTAGATCCTTGCGGCTAACGGTAAAAATCTCTTCCGGCCTCGTGCCATCAAAGGGGTCCTTCAACTGTGCCTCCGGGGTAATCCCTGAGGCATGGTAGAGTGCCACAGATCCAGCGGAAGCAGCACCAGCACCCAAACATTTTAACCGGTCGTTCGTAACATCCGGGGGAATTCCCTTGATGACCGGTATCCTGCTACCAGACCGCCTGCCAACAATGGCTCCAAGGGTATGATAATCCAGATCTGAAAAGGCCCCCAATTCCACCTCAAACAGAATAGAGCCTTTTCTGTTTTGCTCCTCATAGAGCCCAAACTCCGGAATCTTACCGGTTATAGCTGCACAGATGTCCAGGCCAAACGAGGTCCGATTGGTCCTTGCGCCAATAACTGAATTGGCATATGCAACAGCTGACGATTCAGCCCATGCTATGTTCTGATTAAATCTGGGCACATTGTGGGCAAAATAGGGGGTGCAGGACCAGGAAGGAATCACGCCCAGTTTTTCTACCGCTACCTGAAGTCTTTTCTGCTTCTCGACATAATCCTCCGGGACTCTAAACTGTTCCCGTCGCCCAAAATCCACTGAGGAGGGATCAACAGTTGTAGGAACCCGGCACTGTCCTCCTCCCTCTGCCAGTCTTTCGAGAAAATCTATGCCTGCCTGGTGGAGCGACCCGTAGTGGCCCAGGATATGGGCTGAGGTGATGGGGATAAGTCTCTCTGAACCAAACGCCTCCCCCACCCTCACCAAAAGCTCCACAGCCAACCTGTTAGCTTCACCATGGCTACCTTGCAGACATGCTTTTTCCTCGTCGGTGAGAATCATAATGTCACCACCTTTTTTGCTGCTTTACTGACAGACTCCCGTATGATATCTATCATGGCATCAGCCTGCTCAAAGCGCTAACCATCTTACACCACCGACAGCGGAGATGTCAAAGAGAGTCTAGCTCCCCAAAATTGTCGATGTGATAGCAGGTCTGGATCCCAACTTGAAAAATCATCGCTCTTTATTAATAATGTATGATGCCGCACCTCTTGAACGTTATCAATGAGTTGCGGAAAACACCGGTCAGGGTATTTGCCAGGTGAGGATCAGAGCGGCGGATGCCGTTCGGTGCCTTTTCGAATGGGCAGGGCCGATAGGGGTGATGCCATGGGAGCAGGGGACGAAATTGTGACCATCGTGGACAGGCAAAACAACGTGGTCGGACCAATGCCACGGCGAAAGATGCGTGCCGGGCGGCTCCCGCACCAGGCCACCTACGTCCTGGTCTTCAACTCCCGAGGAGAGCTCTATGTGCACAAGCGCACCCGCACGAAGGACGTATTCCCGGGCTACTACGTTGTGGTAACGGGTGGGGTTGTGCTTGCAGGGGAAAGCTACGAGGAGGGGGCGGTGCGAGAGCTTGGTGAGGAACTGGGAATCCACGGGGTGCCTCTCACACGCCTCTTCGATTTCTACTACGAGGACGAGCATATCCGGGTGTGGGGCGAGGCCTTTTCATGCCACTACGATGGCGAGGTGGTGCTGCAGAAAGAAGAGGTGGAGAGCGGGGCCTTCCTAACAATCGAGGATGTGCTTCGAGTTATGGATTCTGAGCCGTTTACGCCGGATAGCATTTACGTATTGCGACGTTATCTCGGCGACGGGGTGGAACATTGATAGAGTACCTATGCGAGCGGGCCTGATTCAATGAATATTCTTATTGTATGCAGTGGAAATGTCAGCAGAAGCTTTATGGCAGAAATGTTGCTGAGAAATGAGACTGAGCAGCTCAAGTTGGATAACATCTCCATCTCGTCCGCAGGCCTCTTTGCCTATCCGGGCAGTCCCCCTGATCCTAAGATGGTTGAGTACCTGTCAGCAATGGGTGTATCCATAAAAGGCCATGAGGCCAGGCAGATTACGAAGGATGATGTGGATTGGGCAGACCTCATCCTGGTGATGGAGGCAGAGCATGCAGCAATGATAGAACGATTGTGGCCTGAGGTTAAGGGCAAAGTTGAACTCCTTGGTAAGTATGTGTCAGAAGGTCAAACCGTGGTGGACGATATTCCTGACCCATTCGGTAAGTCCTCATACCATTACCGCCTCGCCCAGGCTCAAATTACCTTGGCCATACGAGGCTTCGTCAAAAAAGTCCTATTAGATCAAAGGTGAGGAGGTGAAAAGGAGTCATTCTGTAGCACAAAGGTACTTTACCTTGATTTCCTCATTATCTTTCAACTCATTGATTGTCGATTCGTAGACAATTGCGCCTTTACTGATGATATAGTCATAATCGGCTACCGATAATGCCATTGGGTAGTTTTGTTCGACCAGCAGGATAGAAAATCCACTTTCCTTAAGCTGACCGATAATGTGACCAATCCCACGAACAATTAAGGGGGCGAGGCCTTCCGAAGGCTCATCCATTAAAAGCAAATCGGGATTGGTCATTAAGGCTCGGCCGATGGCCAACATCTGCTGCTCACCTCCACTAAGGAGATTTGCCTTGAGGTTCTCTCGCTCCTTCAGGAGGGGGAAATGGGCATACACCTTGTCCAAAGACCAGGCTCCAGCCGTTTCGCTGGTTCTCGCTGCCATGCTTAGATTTTCCTTCACGCTCAATGAGGGGAAAAGATCGCGGCCCTGGGGAATCAGACCAATGCCCATTTGAGCGATCTGAAAGGACTTGAGATGGGTAATGACCTTTTCCTTGAAACGCACTTCGCCATCTCGTGGAGGGGTAAAACCGATAATGGAGCGAATCGTGGTCGTTTTGCCCATTCCATTACGGCCCAAAAGAGCGACGACAGAGCCTTCCTCGACCTTCAGAGAGATGCCATGGAGGACATGGCTTTCCCCATAGTATGTGTGGACATCAACTAACTCTAACATTTCCCCTTCATTCCTCTATTCCCAGGTATATTTCCTTCACCCTTGGATCAGCTTGAATTTGCTCTGGCGCTCCGTCAGCTATGATCTGTCCATAGTGGAGTACAATGATACGTTCAGCCACCCCAAATACGAGATCCATATCATGATCGACAATAATTACTGTAATCTCTAAGCCCAGATTTTTTATCATATCGATGATACCCGAACATTCCTCCATGGTTAATCCAGCACTTGGCTCATCCAGCAACAATAGTTTTGGCTGTAAAGCAAGACTAAGACCGATTTCCATTCTTCGCTGCTCTCCATAAGATAGATTCTTCACCAACTCATCCTTTTTCTCCCACAGATCCAGTGCCTTTAGCGTTTCTTGTACCTTATCAGATATAAACTCATAGTCGTTCATTGGGCGAAACAGCTTAAAACGATAGGGATTTGTTCCATGAAGAGCCAGCAGGGCATTATCCAGAACGGACAAATTGAGAAAGAGGCTTATTATTTGAAAAGCCCGGGCCTGGCCAAGGTGGGCACGTCCATGTGTGGGCATGGTGGTAATGTCCTTTCCGAGAAAATATATTCGACCTGATGTAGCCGGTAGCTGTCCGTTGATCAGATTAAAAAGGGTGGTTTTACCAGCCCCATTGGGCCCGATAATCACCAGGCGCTCTCCAACTTCCACGCCGAAGGAGACATTATCCACTGCCGAAACGCCGCCGAAATTTCTGGATAAACCCTCAACTCTCAATGCTTCCATAGTTATAGATCACCTTATTCCAGAGTCTCCACAGGTAAACGCCTATTCCTTCTCGTGCAAACATGATAGCGAGAACAAAAAGCCCCCCAAGTATCAAAGGCCAGCGCTCCGGCGTCATTATACTGGCAAAGAGTTCCACAAATATGATGACTGCGGCACCAATAACGGGCCCCAAAAGCGTTCCTACGCCCCCGATGATGGCCATGCACATCGGCAAAAAAGAAGTCCCTACGCCCAGGTGCGTGGGAGAGATTAGATAATTATAATACCCAAATAATACGCCAGCGATTCCGGCAAACGCCCCTGAAATCACAAAAGCAAGGTATTTGTAGAGCCACGTGTTATAACCCAGGGATCGCATTCGAGCCTCACCTTC
>JABXJY010000426.1 GCA_013375385.1 Desulfobacterales bacterium | reverse complement strand
AATTGCAAATACTCCCATTACCATTGTTGAAATCAACATTCCTGAATTCCTCCTCTTTTTATACATAATGTTTCTCCAGTGTTATGCCGGGCAAAAAATGATTTTGACAGATTTATTAAAATGATACAAGATATTAAAAATCTAACAAGAATACCTTTCCATGGCCGAAGAAATGATGAACCCTGTTAGAAAATTCGAGCGAGGCCTTCTCTCTGACAGGGTGAACAGAAGACTCCTGTCTTTTACCATTGCCATTCTATTGTTTTGCTCCCTTGGTCTTGGAGGACTACATCCTGGAAAGAGTGACAAACAGCAAAAGAGAGGGGGCAAGAAAACGGTTCATAAAAAAGGGGGGGATGAGAAAATGGATACAACAAAATGGCTGTCTGAAGACGAAGGGAAACATCTCTTGGGGATCGCCAGAGAGACTATCAAGAATAGATTGTATAATTTACAAGAGCCCAAAATTGACTGGAAAGACACACCGGAGATATTTCAAAGAAGACTCGGCACCTTCGTTACTATTAACATAGAGGGTTACTTAAGAGGATGTATCGGGCATATCATACCTCGAGAGCCTCTGGTTGAAGGGATAAAAGAAAATGCCATCAACGCGGCCTTCAGGGACCCAAGATTCCCTCCTTTGACTCGAGAGGAATTTGACAGAATAGAGATTGAGATAAGCATCCTCACATCCCCTAAGGAGCTTTCTTATGCAGACCACAGAGATCTTTTGAAGAAATTGAGACCGGGAATAGATGGGCTCATCATAAAAAAGGGGCCTTACGAGGCCACTTTTCTACCCCAGGTCTGGGAACAGCTTCCTAGCAAAGAAGAGTTCTTATCACATCTCTGTCTGAAGGCGGGACTTTCTGCCGAGAGCTGGAAGACAGAGAAACTCCAGGTATCCACCTACCAGGTTCAGGCATTTGAAGAGGAGAAATCGGAATGATAAGAATCCCAGAAGGTCGCCGATTTCCCATGGGACCCGGTACGTAATGAATCTTGCCAATCTTATAATAGCATCCATTATTGGGACGGGGATATCATCCATATCTGTTCAGTTGATTACGGTAAGAGAATTTCTTTCCCAGTTCTACGGCAACGAGATTACCATCTCCCTTGTTCTCTTCTGCTGGTTAATGGTTAGTGGGCTTGGTTCTCTTGCATCAAAATTCTTCAAGAAAAAATCCTTCATCCTCTACTCCATCGTTGCCCTCATAACAGGCGTCTTTCCCTTGATTCAGATAACTGCAATAAGGCTTTTCAGAGATATCATTTTTATCCACGGAGAATCTCCCGGCTTTTATCCCCTCTTTTTTTTCATTCTGGCCTTAAGTGCCCCTTACGCCTTCCTCATTGGTTTTATACTCCCTTACTCGCTTGCTGTTCTCAAGACAAATGGCGGAGCGTTTACAGCAGGAGAATTATACATCACCGACAATATAGGGGATATAACAGGCGGGGTCTTGTTCAGTTTTATTTTGGTATATTTCTTGAGCCCTTTTAAGATAATAGCCCTCACCTCCTCTCTTTTAATCCTTCTTTCCCTTGCCCTTATGATCCGTTTAAAGGC
>JABXJY010000425.1 GCA_013375385.1 Desulfobacterales bacterium | reverse complement strand
TAAGGATTAAACTTCATATAGGTCATTTTGCCGGTAAAGACCGGCGTGCGCCGATATCTCGTTCCTACAACTGCCCTCATTGTCATTGCTATTTGGTCCTGTTCAATAACCTCACATTCAAAATCGGCTATATTGACAAGGATATAGCGTCCCCCGAAGTCCCGGGGGAGCCAGCGCCACCGTTCCATATTGACTTTTATCTGGCGTACACGATCTTCCACCGGCACATTGAGTACCGCGAGTGTCGCTGGACCAACAATCCCATCGGCCTTGAGTCCGTGCCTCTTTTGGAACCTCTGAACCGCTCGCTCCAGAACTTCATCGAAAACATAGTGGTCCCCTTCAGCCGATTCGTCGAGATCGAGTGACGCGATCAGGCGGGACCGTAAGGCGGCAACGTTCACTCCTGAGAAACCCTTTTGTATTATTGGCCCGCTGGGCACTCGCGGCCAGCCACCCCTCTTCATGATATCTTGATAGTCCAACAGAACCTGTTTCAGTCTGGCATAACCAGGACTCTGTGGGCGCACATCTTCCAAGGCCACTGCAATCCGGTTTTCTTGGAGGGCACTTTCAAGGAGCTCCACCAAATCCGCTTCCCGGCGTTTGATGAACCATTCTGCCTGGATTGTTTCAGGATCGACGTGGCCAGTCAGTAAGTGGGATCCATAGAGAAGAAAGGCATCGGTGAGGAGTAAGTCAAGATCTACGAGTTTGTCGGGTTCGACCGATCTACCCGTCACTACGCTATGGCGTGTCTGTTCCAGCAAGGCCTCAATGGCGGCCAGGTGGTAGTCTTGAGGCCTCAGGCCTTCCCGGTTGGCCTCGTGAATGGCATTGATCAAGATCGTGGCTTGCGGTTGAGGGCCGTGCTCGGTTATCCACGCAGGCTGAAAGGCTCGATGCTTGTAGAAACGGGGTAGCACTGCTGAACCACAGAGCAGCTCTGCCCTGCACACGATCTTCAGTGGTTCTGGAGAGATGGCGATTCTCTTCCGAAGGGTTTCACCCACTCTGTCGGACAAGCGGGTGGCCTGAAGGCTCTCAAGGGGAAAGAAGAGGGTTCCCCACGCGAATGCTAATGTAAGCAGACCTATTACCCGGTACATCAAAAGCCCGATCAGAGTATTGTAAAGGGCAAAGAGACTTCTCTGTGTGTATAGAGAACGCTCGCTCTTTGCAGAGATAGTACTGTGCAGAGAAGGACCTGTGGAAATAATAAATTACCCAATTTCTTACTATATTGCACATTTGATTAATGGTGACAAGATAAATCCAGTTTTCAAATGTAGGGAACAACACCGATACATTGGGGATTTGCCACATAGTGCGCTCAACTTCTCTTTGTACTATGATCCAATCTGACCTTCACTTTTTCGCTTTAACCTATAAGCTAAATCGCGCTATGCCTTTTGCTCTATGTACTTTCCCCTTCCCCTCTGCCCTCTGTTTTCCGCCATCCGCCTCCCGGCCTCTGCCCTCTGCGCCATGTTTACCCCGCGCGCCCCGTTGAACCGGGTACCCTCAGGGTGTTCAACTGGGGTGCAATTTACTCCTGTAACAGCGAAGCGTATTTC
>JABXJY010000153.1 GCA_013375385.1 Desulfobacterales bacterium | reverse complement strand
AAGGCTCACAAACTACACGACGAGATTGCTTCGCTAACGCTCGCAATGACAACTTTTTAATGAAACGCTATACTAGAGTTGTGACGGTGGGCCACGGTTCTCCAGATCAAAACCCTCCCGCGGCTATACCTTAAGTTGTTTTAGAACCTGGGTTCCGGCTCTCATCGGCACACTCCAATGTCACGGGCTCAGCCCATTTTCAAAATACCTCAAAGGCAGGCTTGACCCTATTGCCTTTTGCATGATACCATGCGCCTGGATATTGCCCAGCAGTCTGGCTATCAGTTCTCTTTACTAGATTTGTCCATATGAGTCAAGAGCAGGCCGGCCCCTTTCTAACAACCCATTTTTGGAGGTGGATAGTTTCCGTAATAGTTCATGACTAAGAAAAAACCATTTGACTATCCCTGTCTCCCGATTTATAGGCTGCGTAAGAATGACTGATGTCAAATTCAAAGAGGAGGTAACATCAAATGAACGAACACGTTCCGAGTGGTTACAACGGTAAAATCCTTCGGATAAACCTCTCCGATGGAAAGGTGAGGACTGAGGCAATCGACGGGGAATTCTGTAGAAAGCACCTCGGTGGCGCCGGGTTTGTTGCCCACTTTCTATTGAATGAAATCGAGTCGGGTACCGACTCATTGAGCCCTGAGAACAAGCTGGTATTCGCCCTGGGTCCGCTGACAGGAATTGCCTTGCCGGGCAGCGCGCGTCACTGTGTAGGGGCCAAGTCGCCTTTAACCGACGGTATTGCCAAGTCGGAGGTCGGGGAATTCTGGGGTGCAGAACTCAAACGGGCGGGTTTCGACGCCGTAATTGTCGAGGGAAAAGCACCAGAACCGGTCTACTTGTGGGTAAATAAGGGGGAGGCAAGCATCAGAGATGCCGCTCAGCTCTGGGGCAAGAATACCAGGGAGACGCAGGAAGCCATCAGGGCCGAGCTCGGTGATAATAACATAAGAGTCGCCTCAATCGGTCCGGGGGGCGAAAATCTGGTCAGGTATGCCAGTATCATGCACGGCCTCGGTGATGCCGCTGGCCGGGGTGGAATGGGAGCAGTCATGGGCTCCAAGAACCTCAAAGCGGTCGCGGTGAGAGGGAAAAAAACCCCAGCCGTAGCTAATCCCAATGGTGTGAAAGCGTTGAGGCAATGGCTCATGGACAACCGGAAACTGGTTGCCAGTTTCTCTGAACTCGGCACCGGGGCACCGATGCCGCTCTTCGAGGAAATTGGGAACCTGCCCACCCGGAACTTCCGTGATGGTGCCTTTCCTGAAGTGAACAAGATAAGTGCCCGGACCTTAAAGGAGACCATGGGCACTGGCATGGAGGGCTGTTTTGCCTGCCCTGTGCGGTGCAAGAAGGTGATCGAGGTCAAAGAACCATATCAAGTGGATAGCGCCTATGGCGGACCAGAGTACGAAACCTTGGCTGCCCTGGGATCTAACTGCGGCATCGATGACCTGACAGCTATCGCCAAAGGCAGCGAGCTGTGCAATGCCTATTCAATTGATACCATTTCAACAGGCTGCACCGTCTCCTTCGCCATGGAATGCTTCGAAAACGGGCTCTTGACAACCAGGGATACGAACGGAATTGAGCTGAGCTTTGGCAACGCGGAAGCAATGCTTCACATGATAGAACTTATCGCTCGGCGGGAAGGCATTGGTAATCTGCTAGCTGAAGGTTCGGCACGTGCCGCCGAAGAAATTGGAAGGGGCGCCCAGGGCCTCTCCATGCATGTTAAGAAACAGGAAATCCCGATGCATGAGCCAAGGCTGAGCAAATGCCTGGCCCTTGGCTACATGGTCAATCCTCACGGAGCCGACCACTGCTGCAACCTAATCGATATCTTCTTCGCCGGTTTTGGCAAGGAGCCAGATGTGGTCGTAAAGGATGCTGTTCCCTTAGGGATGGCCCCAGCTCCATTTGCAGATATTGGCCCGGGAAAGGTGGCCCTCTTTCGGGCAGTACAGCTAAAGCGAATCATCCTCGACTCGCTCGTAGTCTGTATGTTCTTGCCCTATTCCTATGAGCAATTAGCTGAGGTAACATCCGCGGTGACCGGATGGAATACCACCACAACGGAACAACTCAGGGTAGCCGAGAGAACACTGACGATCTGCCGGCTGTTCAACGTGCGTCATGGGCTCACCGCTGATGACGATAAACTTCCATCGCGTTTCTTTGAACCCACGAGATACGGGGCTTTGGTTGATACGGCCTTAGACCCCGAAAAGATGGACAGCGCAAAGAGATACTACTACTCACTGATGGGCTGGGATTCCGACGGCGTACCGACTCCCGAGAAACTGGAGGAACTTGGAATCGAATAGTAGATCCTCACCCGAGTCAAACCAAAGAAGACTGCGGACCCTTGAGCAAAAAGCTATCAGTCAAAAGTGATTTGATCCGTTCGGAGACATGGTGTGCAAAGAGCAAAGCGATATTCAGCCCATCTTCCGTCCTGTCCTGTATGAGGACTCGCACAAAGAAACGATCCTGAATGAACTCCACCCCGTAGACGAACAGGCCTCTCTCATCTATCCGGGCTTCGTCCCCCAGAGCCTCTAACGCCTTTCCTGGATCAGCCTTTATTACCGGGTCCTGATACAGTTCTCGGGCATTCTCTGCGCTCCCTTGATCATAGATGGCTATCTCTACTTCCAACCCTTCACGACTTCTATACAGTTGTCCCGCATAAGCCTGAAACCCGTGGTTTATATAGAGCCCTGCTCCTCCATCGATGCATTTATACAGTTCCACCTCGTTTGATGCCCTGAACATCTCACCAAACCGCTTCCATCCCTCGATTTCATCGTCCCCAGGGAGCAGACTTGCCGTTCTTGGATCCTTACCGGGCCTCTTGGTGTACTTCCCGCCGCATGAGCTCTCCACAGGCCAAATCAAGAGCAGGATAATGAACAGGGCACCGATTCGTTCTTTCATCCGTCCGTCTCCTGCTTCGTTTTTTTTCTGTGCACCGGAACAACCTGGATCTCGTTGATGGGAGCCCCCAGGCCCAGACGAATGGCTTCTTCAATGTGCAGGGCCTTTATGGGGGCCGTGCCATGCTTCGCTCGTTGCTCGTCGATGATGAGCCGTGCCTGATGGTCTGTGGCCACAGGATCGTTCCCCACGATCAAGCCGTTGTAGGTAAATTGCGGGCTGCCAGCTGGCCCCCCTTGATAGATACCGAACAGAGCGTCGCCTACGATCAACCGGGTTTTCTTTTGAATATCCGGGGCGCTGTTAATGGCGGCAATAAAGGCATGCTTCGGCCTTCCCCTCCCAAGCATAGTATGCAACATATTTCCCTCTTCCGGGGGATGGTGAAATAATTTTCTGGGATTATCCACCGACCCCACGTGGTTCTTCAGGGCAAACGTGATCCCGGCCTCCCAGTGGTCCTTCAGTACCGGGGCATTGATCAGATACGTGGCATCGGTCAGGATTCGGCTCAGGCAGGCCTTGTTTCCTTCCAAATCTAATGGCCTGGTTCGGTCATACGGGTCCTTCAGCTGGTCCCCACCCATGACCCGCACCCCACGAGGTTCATTGGTGAGCACATATCCGGGAGCCGTCATGGTGAAAGCGGATGTATCCCAGATAATGATGTTGTCTGGCCTGACACCGACTGCAACCAACCCGCCCACAATGGACTCGATCACCTCCCAGTGGGTGCTCATCAATCGGGCAACGGAGTTTACCTTAATGGCAACGGTTTCCCCGCTCCGGTAAGAAGGGATAACACACTGCCATCCTCCTCCGTCCGTCAGCGCATGGATGGCTTCCTCCAGCATGGACCGGACTACATTCTGCCTGATGTTTGGTCCCTCTGTGGCAGCCTCATCCTGAACCACAACCACCTTGCCCCAGTGAGGATATTTCTGCAAGGCCTCCGTCCTTCCGGAAGGCCAACCCAGAAGTGCTAACCCGGCGGACCCTGCGGCGGTGGTCTTCACAAACTGCCTCCGGGTCATCATGCGCCTGTTTTCTGAGAATGAGATCGACATAATCCCTACCTCCCTAGGTTTTCACACGAAGACTCCCCATGGTAGCTGGCGACCCCAAATCGCCCTCTTAAAGAAACGGAATGAAATCGATGACTACCTAAAGTGCGCATGCAATTGGTATTGAGGCGTTTCAATTGGCGCATGATTGAGATCCAGTTTGATATAATAGGTGGCCTGGGGCGTCACAGCGAGCGTTCTGGTAGGGCTGGTCTTCCCTAAATCCTCTTCTATCAATCGTCGGTCTGCATCAAATACGGACATTACAAAACGATTTTTACTCTCTTTCAGAGACGGTTCCAACCCCAGAGTCATGGCATGCCCCGTTGCTCGGACTCTGTAATAATCGGCCGGTCCCCTGCAGTGCCTCACCCTAACCCTCTCCCCAAGGAGAGGGAAGTAAAGGGAAACCCTGTAGCGAGCTACAGGGAATAGTCAAGTTTAAACATCCTGACCATTGTTTGGTTCAGGATATGCTCTGCTGAGTGCATCCGAGGGTCAAGCTCCTTATTCATATTACCTTGTTTGTCCTTCAAGTGGAAAAGGGGGCATTCATCTCAAGAAAACCGTAATGCACCTTCTGCCGGAACGTCACCTCTTACCGGTATGGGGATAAAAAAACGGTGGACGGTATGTCCCACTCAGGTCAGAGCGCTGCGGATGATCCGCATTGATGCCTCTTAAGGCAAGATTTGACGCTTCGGAACGTGGACCTGGAACCGATACTTAATCTTCGGGCTTTAAACCGTCCACCAAGAACAGTTTACAGACGGCTTCTGGTTTTGTCAAGCACGCAAAACCTTGCAGAGTTTTTTTGTTTTCCCCCTTTTTTTCCCGCCGGACGGCTGCAGGCTGATCAGCCGCGTGGCTTCCGCAGATCAAAGATTCTACCGCCCTCTGGATCTTTGAGCGCGGATCATGACACCAATGCATCATTGTCACCCCTTGATCAACAATGGGTTGAACTGGGTGTCAAAGTCATATACATCCAGGCCCTCGTGTCGCTTGAGGAAGTTCACTACCTTGTAGGTTACCGGTGTCACAGCAGCCTCATACATCGATTTGGCAAGCCACTGGGTCAGGATGGCCGAAACGAGGGATGTCAGGGGAATCGTTCCCACAAATGCCAGTGTGATAAAAACAAGAGAGTCCAGTCCCTGCCCCACCAGCGTTGAGCCGATGGTGCGCGTCCATAACCAGCGGCCGTTGGTGGCAATTTTCATCTTCGCCAGCACAAATGAGTTGGAGAATTCACCAACCAGGTACGCCAGAAAGGAAGCAGCCAGTATTCGTGGCGTATATCCCAAGATACGCTCGTATGCACCCTGCCCATCCCAGAATGAAGCGCCTGGTAATATCTGCCCCAGCAAAATGGCAACTACTAAAATAAGGTTGCAAAGGAAGCCCAACCAGATCACCCGTCGTGCCTGACGGTAGCCGTATACTTCGGTCAACACATCGCCCAGGATATAACTGATTGGAAAGATGATGATAGCCGCAGGGAGCACCAAGCCAAAGATGCTGATTAGTTTAACGGCAATGATGTTGGCCGTAATGAGACAGGTGATAAAAAGGGCAACGACAACAATAAACCAATGGGAATATCTTGTGCGGGTGTAGTTTACCTGCTGATCCTGTGACATTCTTTTCCGTAACTCCAAATTTAAAACCTCCTCTTAAGAGATACCCCGGCCTGTGAGTCGAGTGCCGGGGCATGTGGATGCTTGACAGCTTTCTCCATAGCTTCCTATATCAAAAAAGTCAATAAAAATCAATGCTTGATTGCCACGCAGGGAATTTGAAGGCAAATTCGCTACGAGGGATATGCGGTTTGAAACATGCGATATGCGATGGGGGATATGGGATGTGTGATATGGGGTTTGCGATATGGGATGTGAGATGTGAGATAGGCAGAGGGTGGAAGGGGAAGGCAGTACAGAAGATCCGTTCTGTAAAATTATTTTACACCAAACAGGCAATTCTACGGCAACCCTTAACCAGCAATTATCTATCCATTCGGCCTCAAAGGGGAATTTTTAATAATAACAAGGAGATAAGTCCTACTTGCACGATCAAAGAGGTCAGGCTGTTTGGCATCGGTTTTGCTTATTATATTCTTGAAATAGAAGCTCCGTTTGTGATATAAATGAAAAGAGAACATGGTTTTACCATGGCATCTTAGGCATCAAGAACTGGCAAACAGGAGCACACCATGAAACAGAAAACCTTGCTTCTCTTCCAGCTCTTCTTACTCATTTTTGCCTTCTACGTGCTGCTGAGCCACAGCGGCAGCCAACGCTTGCTCGTGTCATTGGGCTGTCTGGTCGGCATGTTCGTAATTGGGAAAGTCGAAACCAGCGTCACAGAACGCGGCAAGCTGGAAAAGGGCAAAACCAATGATATGGGCAAGAAAAATGAAACAAAAACCGCATCCCAAGCCCTTGACTGCCTGGTGAAGAGCAAGAATGTGCTGCTTCTCACGGACGCAATCCATTATCTTATGCAGGACCTTGGACTGGCAGTCCTACCCTCTCTTGATCACCCTGCCATTGACCGTCTGGTCAAAATACCAGATACGGAGGTGACCTTCGGCTTGAAAATACTCAGCGATGTGACAGAGCTGAAAGAGGACTGGCATAGGTGGGAAGAACTTGCCAGTTTCGACCTGGGCAAGGGAGGAAAACGACGTTTGCTGATCATCG
>JABXJY010000424.1 GCA_013375385.1 Desulfobacterales bacterium | reverse complement strand
GTTTAGTTAATCAATATGTTAAATAAACATACCGGTGCCCGAAATTGATTTCCACCTTCCAAGTTTTTTAGGAAATCAATATCGAAAATAGCTTAAAACAAAAAAAGAGGTGAAACGAATACGGGAAGGAATATTAAAATATTCCATTCCCGTATTGTTTCATCTTGGATTTTGGCCTTAACAACCAATAGAGCTGATGACTTAGGGAGATAGAAGCCAACCCAATAAAAAATCTCCCTAAGCCATTGGAATGGCGATCATTTTACAATAATGGCCTTCCATTACTGATGGACTTTTGCGAAGAGGTCCAGGAAGCCTCGATCGAAAATCGCCTGAATAGGTCCCAGACCAGGGCATTGGAAAAACTCAAATCCGCATCTAAACAAGAATTTCAAAGGGTTACAGCTTATGGCCAAAGGTCTCCAAACTCAGTAACAGAGCTGGATAGTAGAGATTCTGGTCGAATGTACCTTAGAGATCTAAGTGGCAGGGAAATTGAAGATATTGCTGAAAAAGCAGTCAAAAAAAACCTGACAGAACTCAACTGGGCTCGTGTAAGTCTATCCCTAAGCCTTGAGGCAAAAATTCTCGTGATGAGTCGATTGGGTATTCCTGTTTTGACCTTTCCCTCAGAGAAAAATAGTTCTTTATCCCTTTACTCTCAGTGGCAGCTCCTGTTTACCACCCTCGAAAACCTCAGAATTCACAATATTATCAGTGCGTTGAGGACCATTTTGAAATGCTTGAACAAGTCTATGATGAACGTTTTTCCAAGAAATATGGCTTCCTTAGTCCTTATGTGAAACAGGTGATTTATCGCTACCTTGATTGTGGTATTCTGCATTAATGGCTTTACCCGCGTCAGATGTGAAGACTGCGGCCACGAATTTTTGTTGGGATTCTCATGTAAGCGCCGTCATTTTTGTCCTTCCTGCTACCAAAAGAGAGTAGTGGAATTCGGGGAACGGCTCTGCAAGGCCATCTTTCCATTCATTCTGGGCGAAGTGGCGGTGGTCTTTCTTGTTACCTATATCCCGTTTCTTCCCTTGTGGATTCCAAGACTGCTGGGATATATTTGAGACTTGAAACAAAACAAAAAAGATGCCTGGTCACCATCTTTCAATTTACCCACAAGGTCGCTGAACATGAAAACCAAACGTTTCTTATGTCTTCATAATTTGGAGGGATCGAAACCGATCCGAGAGAATTGAACCGCATTATTTACCTGCAAGACAGGAGGAGGTGAGACATGGGAGAAGTCTTGGAACTTGCCGAAGCACTTTGGAGAGGAGAAACAGACACCTACACCCACCATCCCTGGGGCGGGCCCCGGGCGATCGAGCAGATCACTGAGAGCGCCTGGTTTCATAGAGGTTTTGCCAACACGATTATCGTGGAGACGGAGGACGGTCTGATCCTCGTCGATCCGGCTGCTGGGTGGGACACAAAACTCAAGTATGAAGCCGTTCGTTCCGTGACGCAGCAGCGGCTGAACACCGCCATATTCACGCACGGTCACACCGATCATGTCTTCGGGGTGTCGGACTACCTTGAAGAGGGCAAACCCAAAGGATGGCCACCCCCAAA
>JABXJY010000423.1 GCA_013375385.1 Desulfobacterales bacterium | reverse complement strand
TTTGCGATAGAATATTTTTTTACCACGTCAGAAACACTTGATAGACTTGAATGTGGCAATACGTGCTTCAGGGCTGCCGTTCATCCAACAGTGGAGATCACCTGCCGGTGTGCAGCTAAAAGTCCTGAGATTGTCGAAGGGCGCCAGCGGAATAGAGGTCAGGTGGATTGACGGGCTAAGCGAATTAGCTTGTAATACTTAATTCCTTATGCCTGACGCCATCCCTGTTTTCCTTTGGATTGGGCTTCCTTCAGACACCGCCTCCCGACGACGCCCCTGCCTTTTTTACTCGCCTCTGGTGAGCTCCTAGCCTTCGGCTCCACGAATACCTGGCGCGAGGTCTTGACTTCGGCTGAACTCCCTTCGGTCTGCCCTCGGCCATGAGCCCTCGACGTGTCTTCGACCCTGAGCTCAGACCCGAAGGGAGCTCGGCCGAACGCTCGGGCCGAATGGAGCTCAGGGTCGAAGGCAGTCGAAGCCTCACCTCGTTAGTTCTGCGCCATGCCCGGCACACACGACTGCCATCAGGAGCCGCTATCACTGGTCGCCTACATGACCTTGTTGGGCAGACTAGTCCGCATCGGCTAGATGATCCCGAATGAACTTCTGTATGGCCACGACGACCTGTTCTTTGAACTGCGCTGGGCTCTGTGCTACCCACACCGTGAAATTGTAGAATTCCTGGGTATCAGCCTTCAGCCATTTGCCGTTACCAAACAAGAACGTGAGCAAGGTGGTTATGGCAATTCTTTTGTTACCATTCTGAAAAGGATGGTTTTTGATCATAAGGTAGAAGAGGATACTAGCCTTACCTATCAACGTTGGATACAAGGCCTTGCCTGAGAATCTCTGAAACGGGGTCAACACACAGCTTTCAAGCACATTTGGAAACCGGGTAGAGAAGTCCGGTATTGGCTCGTCGAAAGAGAGATGCTCCTTCGCGAGGCGGAAAGCAAGGTATTCTGCGTCCGCTATGGTTATGATTCTCACTATTCCTTGCCCAACTGCTTCAGGACTTGTCCATATTCGCGTACTGTTTTGCGAACAGCGGCATCTATCCGTTTCTTTCCGCTTCTCGTTACCTCCTTGCCAAGGATGTTTGCGATAGTCTTGTCCGTAATAATGTAGGTCCTGCCTATCTTCGTGGCAGGGATCTGTCCTTTCCTGACCCGATTGTAGATTGCGATGCGGCTAACCCCGAGAAGCTTTGCCAGTTCAGGAATAGTAAGGTATCTTTCGTTGACCATGGTTCTTGCCTGCAATGATAATGTTAACCCAGGGCTTATAAGTTAACATAAGTTAATATCTCATGCAAGGATTAACATAAGTTAAGATGGTCTATTCAGGTTAACACAAGAAAGCGACAGGCTTAGGCTCTTTTCAAGGGTGATTTCAAGAGATTGATTGAGATTCCACTTCGCCCAACAATTGAGAGAGTAAAATTTTTTCCAAAGGATTAAGTAATTTTGTTCTTCTCAATCCTCCAGCCTGATGATTTTCTTGCCTAGGTGGTGGATGGGAATGGTGAGGCCCACCCTTCACCTATCCCTATTTAAAGGTGATGAAGATTATGTTTCCTTGTCTGCT
>JABXJY010000152.1 GCA_013375385.1 Desulfobacterales bacterium | reverse complement strand
CTAAATTTCACTTAGTTTCTCCAATAGTTATCGCAAGAGATGCAAGTCTGGTGGGCATGGGTTCGCCTCCCTTACAGATAGAAGGAGTATAGGATAGAGCCAATTGTGTGTCAATTTAAAAGACATTTCATGGAAACTATGCTTCTTGACAACCAAATGAAAGATAGATAGCCTAACAAAACGAGGCGAAAGGTTAAAGCTACAAAAAGTCCTTTAGCTTTAATAAGTTGCAGGAATTACGAAACGTTTATTTATGAAAGGAGTTAAGAGATGAGAAAGAAAGTGACTATTGTTGGGGCCGGAAACGTAGGTGCGACTGCCGCTATGAGGGTCGCCGAAAAAGAATTGGCAGATGTTGTATTGATAGATGTCTTGGAAGGAGTGCCGGCTGGAAAGGCGCTTGATCTTGCTGAGGCTGCGCCTATAGAGTCTCATGATTCAAGGATCACTGGTGTAACCAACGACTACTCTGCTGCAAAAGACTCGGATCTCGTCATTGTAACGGCAGGTATCCCCAGAAAGCCAGGAATGAGCAGGGATGACCTTCTTTCAACCAATGCGGGTATCATGAAATCAGTTATTAAGGAGATCTCAACTGTCGCGCCGAACTCTATCTTAATTATCGTAAGCAATCCCTTGGATGCCATGTGCCATGTTGCCTTTGAGGCAAGCGGTTTCGACAAGAAAAGGGTTATTGGTATGGCAGGTGTTCTTGACTCTGCCAGGTTCAGGGCATTTATTGCAATGGAACTCAATGTCTCAGTTGAGAATACCCATGCCTTTGTACTTGGTGCCCATGGCGATACCATGGTGCCTCTTCCCAGGTACTCCACGGTAGCAGGCATACCTATAACTGAGCTCATGTCAGCCGAGAGAATCGAGGCCATTGTTGAAAGAACCAGAAAAGGCGGAGGTGAGATCTTGGGCTTGATGAAAACAGCGAGTGCCTTTTATGCCCCTTCATCTGGGGCTGTAGAAATGGCGGAGGCGATTTTGAAGGACAAAAAGAAGATCCTCCCCTGTGTTGCCTACCTGCAAGGTGAATATGGTATAAATGATCTGTTTATCGGTGTACCGGTAAAGCTCGGTTCATCTGGGATTGAGGAGATTATAGAGATAAGGCTTACAGAGGAAGAGAATGAGGCACTTCAGAGGTCAGCCGGGGCAGTTCAGGGCCTTGTAGATGATTTAGAGAGGCTCGGTTAATTTCTCCACCTATTGAAAGTGCGTAAAGTCAACGGTTTGCTCGTTCCAACCAGAATCAAAAGTGGACCAGAGTCACGATGATTCCTTTCATCAACTTCAGGCGCTTTCGCTCACTTTACACACGTATAACTTTCATTGGATAATGGCGATGAGGATAGTCAGGGAAAGTCTGTTTGAAGGTGTGAAAAGGGCTCAAGGAGTGACAATTGTTATTGATGTCTTTAGAGCATTCACGTCAACTCCCCTATTTTTTCATCTCGGAGCCCAGAAAGTTATTTTCGTGGACAATCCCGACAAGGCCTTTTCTCTTAAATCAAATCATGACAATATACTCCTGGCAGGCGAGGTCGACGATCTACTGATTCCTGGTTTTGACCTGGGAAATTCTCCTTCTGAGATCGTCAGCAACCCCCCGGGTTTTTTTGACGGAAGGACGGTAGTTCAAAGGACCACAGCCGGTGTTATTGGTGTAATAAGCGCACTTGACCAGGCTGAGATAGTTATTCTTGGCAGCTACGTAATGGCTGAGGCTATCTCAAGATATATACTCTCTCAAAACCCCCCTCCTGAGGTTGTGACAATTGTAGCCACGGGAACATATGGGATTACTAAGACACCGGAAGATGAGGGTTGCGCTGACTACTTGGAATATCTTCTCAAAGGAAGCCATTACGATCATCTTGAGTCATTAAAGAGCATTATATTTGATGAGGCTGCCCAAAAGTTTATCCGGGGGGATAAGATTTACTTTCCGAGGGAAGACCCCCTCTTTTGTTTACAGAGGGATCTGTTCGATTTTGTTTTGACAGCAGGCATAGAAGATGGCTTGGTGAGCGTATCGTGTAGAAAGTTATAAGTGAGCTAAAGCGCCTAAAATTGATACGCCGCTCAGATTCAAGCGGAATTAAAAGTCAAGATGATTTACTTCCTTGACTTTAGGCACTTTTAACTTATAACTTTAGGCACTTTCAAATAAGGATATAAGCCATGGATCAGGAATCGGTAAGCAAGGAAGATGTCCATGATGTTATCATTATAGGCGGTGGGCCGGCAGGCCTTACAGCCGGCATGTATACGGCTAGGGCAAGGCTTTCAACTGTGCTGATTGAGAAATTAGGTATCGGTGGCCAGGCCTCCATTGCGGACAGGATAGAGAATTATCCGGGATTCGTTGAGGGGATTTCTGGTCCAGAGCTTGTTCATACCATGGAAGAGCAGGCTCGATCCTTTGGGATGAGGGTAGTGTTTGGCGAGGTTACCGGGATTGATTTGAGTGATGGGGGTAATATCAAGAAGGTTTTTGTAAATGACGGCCCTGAACCTTACCAATGTCTATCCATTATCATTGCTGCAGGCCATGAACAGAGAAAACTCGGAGTACCAGGTGAAAGAGAGTATACCGGGAAAGGTGTTTCCTATTGTGCCACCTGTGACGGTGCCTTCTTTACGGACCTTGGTATAGCGGTAGTAGGTGGGGGCGATGCGGCACTTGAGGAGGCTCTATTCTTAACAAGGTTTGCAAAGAAGATCTATGTTATTCACAGAAGAGATAGGCTCCGGGCAACAGAGATTCTTCAGGAAAGGGCCTTTAACAATGACAAGGTAGAGCTTGTCTTTGATTCTGTTGTGGATGAAATCTTTGGTCAGACGATGGTCGATGGAGTGAAGGTACGAAATCTCAAGACAGGGGAGAGGAAGGATCTGGAGGTAAATGGGGTCTTTGTATCTGTTGGCTGGATCCCAGGTCTTTCCTTTCTTGGTGACATGGTCAAAAGAAGTGAGGACGGCTATATTATAGTAGATAAAGAGATGGAAACATCGAGGGAAGGGGTCTTTGCCTGTGGTGATTGTCGCAAAAAGAACCTGAGGCAGATTGTGACTGCCTGTGGAGATGGTGCCACAGCTGCCTTTTCTGCCCAGCATTACGTGGAGAGAATGAGAGGGCAGGAGTATGTCTGAGAAAGCAGGGGGTAAGGCGAGCGTTTGAAAGGGATTTCGAGTATGGATAAATGGTGGAGCTGAGGGGGATCGAACCCCTGACCTCATGACTGCCAGTCATGCGCTCTCCCATCTGAGCTACAGCCCCTTAATGATGACAAGAAATACCAGATAGAAATCCTGGTGTCAATAGTATTAATAAATCTATCTCTAGTAAATAACTATCATACGCTTATGGGCTGCCGGTAGTGAGCTCAAAAGGTGAAGAAAAGGTTTTGCGGTGTTATTGACTAATACAGGTAAGTATAATATACAATACTAATTGATCGGCATGCTTTTAACCATCACTATGATTATGTCAAAACTTTTACAGAAAGGAGATTGAAAATGAATACCGTAAAGAAACAAGGAGCAAAGAACGCCCTTAAGATCCAGGATATGACCTTCAGGGATGGCCACCAGTCCAATCTGGCCACGAGAATGCGCACCGACGATATGATACCCATTGCTGAGCAGATGGATGAGATAGGCTTCTGGTCCATGGAAGTGTGGGGAGGTGCTACCTTTGATACCATGCATCGATTCTTGGCAGAGGACCCCTGGGAGCGCCCGAAGATACTCAAGAAGCACCTCAAGAAGACACAGATATCGATGTTGCTGAGGGGACAGAACCTCGTGGGCTACCGCAACTACGCCGACGATGTCGTGCGGGCCTTTGTGGATAAGGCCTGCGAGGTGGGCATCGATATCTTTATGGTCTTCGATGCCCTCAACGACTTCAGGAACTTCCAGACCGCGGTCGAGCGCATCAAGGCCAACGGCAAGCACTTCTCGGGGAACATCTGCTACTCCCTCACCGAGCGAACTATGGGTGGTGATGTATTTAACTTGGAGTACTACGTCTCCAAGTGCAAGCAGCTCGAGGAGATGGGGGCTGATACCATTCGGATCAAGGACATGGCCGGGCTCATTGCCCCCTATGATATCTACACGCTCGTCACCGAGCTCAAGAAGGTGATCACGATTCCTATCCACCTCCACACCCACTACACCAGTGGCATGGCCTCAATGAGCTACCTCAAGGCCGTCGAGGCAGGGGTTGACATTGTGGATACCTGCCTCGCCCCCTTTGCCATGAGGACCGCGATGCCCGCCATAGAGCCTTTGGTCGTGGCCCTTCAGGGCACCCAGAGGGATACCGGCTTAGACCTCAATAAGCTCCTCAAGTTAGACGACTACATGGAGACTGTGGCGCCCAAGTACCGGGACTACCTTGCCACCAACCGGATGGCGGTGATCGACACCGGGGTTCTGGCCCACCAGATACCTGGCGGCATGATCTCCAATCTGGTAAGCCAGCTCAAGGAGGCCAATGCCCTCCACCGGCTGCCAGAGGTCCACGCCGAGATCCCCATCACCCGAAAAGAGCTGGGCACCCCACCCCTGGTGACCCCCACCTCCCAGATCGTGGGGGTGCAGGCGGTGCTCAACGTGCTGCTCGGCAAGTACAAGATGGTTACCAACCAGGTCAAGGACCTGGTCTACGGACTCTATGGCAGGACCCCGACCCCTGTGGACCCTGAGGTACAGAAGATAGTGCTCAAGGGCTACAAGCGGGGTGAGACCCCTATCACGGGGAGGGCTGCAGACTATCTTGAGCCAGAGCTTGATAAGATCAGAGAAAGGTTAGGGGATCTGGCCAAAACAGAGGAAGACGTCCTAACCGGTGCCCTGTATCCTACCACCGGCGAGCAGTTCTTGAAGTGGAAATATGGCCTCGAAGAAAAACCCGACCACGTCAAGCCAAAGACACTGGATCATGTAAAACGGGAGGATGAAGCGGTAAAGGAGGCGATAGAGAAGGTAAAAGCTGAGTCGAGGGCTTAGGGAAGGGGAGAGAGGTCTGGGTTGAAGACCTCGATCCTGCCTTCTCCTCTCTGTATCATTTCGAGGTCTTTTCCCTTATATGGATGTGCCAGAGGCTATCCGCCAGGACTTCTTTTTCCTGATTCTTGTGCTACGTCGACAACAGGCTGGTAGTCTTTCATCTCGTCAAGATTGCTACCATCGACTACGTGACCAAGGCCCTGTTTCCGTGCCTTTTTTTGGCTCACCAATCATTTTCATCTTACACAAACAATACCTCATTGCATCATTTCTAAGGAAATCTCCATTTGAGAGGATATCAAATGCGGATCTGTAGGTGATTTATCCTCAATCTCATGACGAGATTTTGTGTCCCGACAAGATCATCCTCTGAAAAGATCGGGGAGATGAAGGTGATTGCGATTGGCTTGTTAAAAAACTGTCAGTCCTAAAAAAAGAAAAGGGTTTCTTGACTTTATTTTTTGTTTGGATAACAGTAGAATATTGTCTGGGAGCTCAACAGTATGGTTGTTAGGAAGGCAGAAAAAAGGGTTTCCAAGGAGATAAACCCTGTTAGAGTTCAACTAAGAGATTATAGCCGATGGAAAAGGAAGCAGAAAACATCTTGAAACCATCCCCGTGCTTCGGCACTGGACGTTCTAACAGGGTAAAGATAGGAAACTTCACGGTTGGTGGTAATGGGCCCCTATTCTTGATCTCCGGTCCGTGTGTGATAGAGAATAAAGAGGTAACCCTTGAGGTGGCCACATTCTTGAAGAGATTAGCCCAAGGTGTTGACATTCCGATAATCTTCAAGAGTTCTTATGATAAGGCCAATAGGACATCCATTGATTCTTTTAGGGGTCCAGGCTTACATGAAGGATTGGAGATTCTCAGAGAGGTAAAAGACACCATAGGTTTACCGGTTCTATCAGATATACATCAGGTAAGCGAGATTGAGACGGCAGCGGAGATTTTGGATGTTATTCAGATCCCCGCATTCCTATCCCGCCAGACAGATTTGATCCTAGAGGCAGCCAGAACTCATTTGCCCATAAATATAAAGAAGGGGCAATTCCTCTCTCCATGGGATATGGAACAGGTTGTTTTAAAGGCTACCTCAGGGGGTAACAACAGCATTTTATTGACAGAAAGGGGAACGTCCTTTGGCTACAATAACCTGATCGTTGACATGAGATCTATATCTGTTATGAAGAATTTTGGATATCCGGTTGTATTTGATGCCACCCATGGTGTACAATTGCCTGGAGGCCGGGGTACATCTTCCGGTGGCCAGCGGGAATTCGTGGCCCCTCTCGCAAGGGCTGCTATAGCCTCTGGCGCTGACGGAATCTTTCTGGAGATCCACCCAGATCCTGGTTCAGCCCTCTCTGATGGCCCAAATTCTCTTCCGTTTGAGCATGTTGAACCCCTTCTTATTACGCTCAAGGAAATACACCGGATAGTTCGCAAGAAAAGGAAAGTGCCTAAAGTTTAAAGTGAGCTAAAGTTATGGAAATGAAATTTGAATATGAAGACTGGAATTACCTGCGATTTTCAGATATATTGGTAATAAATAAATGAAGGAAATGAACTTAAGGCGAGCAATCAATTCATTTTTTCTGTTTTAACTTTGACGGCTTCGTAAAAAGTCTTTTCACCGGTCATTGCGAGGAGCGAAGCGACGAAGCAATCTCCTGATTTCAAGCA
>JABXJY010000422.1 GCA_013375385.1 Desulfobacterales bacterium | reverse complement strand
CCTCGCAATGACAGAGTCCGATGAATTTTCAGACACTCTCTAACAAGTAGGGCAGAGCGAGGCAAGTCGGATTGATGGTATCCGAGCAAACAATTCATTCTCCGACCTGTCTCGCCCTTACTTTTTGAGAAGATATGATTTAGGTGCCTTTCAAGGGGGGTTCATTGTCTTCGATAGCGGGGGTTCAAGGCATCGTTCAGTCCATCGCCAAAAAAGATGAATGCTACCTGTACAATGCCGATCGCTACGGCAGGCGCTACCATCAAGTGCGGATAGATCTGCCACATGGAGAGGCTTTTATTGAGCATGCTGCCCCAGCTAGCGTTGGGAGGCTGAACGCCCATCCCCAGGAAGCTGAGCCCCGATTCAGCAAGAATGGCCCCCCCCATTCCTTGGCTTACAGCCACCACAAGCGGTCCCAGCGCATTGGGGACGATGTGACGGATCATGATGCGGGGTCTACTAGCGCCTAAAGCGCGGGCGGCCAGAACATAGTCTGTCTGGCTGATACTCAACACCTGCCCACGTATCAAACGGGCCAGCCCTGGCCAACCGATAAGCGCCAGCGCCCCAAAAACCAAAACAAAATCCAGCCACAAAGTGTTGAGGAATACTGGATTGCGGGTTCTCTCATAGAGTGCGTCGAACCAATCTACGATAGGTCGCTTTAAGGCCGTATTGACGAGTATAGCCAGCAAGAGGTTCGGGATAGATTGAACAAGGTCACTCAACCACATGAGAAATTGGTCAACGCGCCCCCCCGCAAAGCCTGCCATTGTCCCTACGCCAACGCCTATCAACAAACTGACCGCGGTTGAGGAAAGTGACACCAGAGCAGCCGTTCGCGCTCCGTGCAGGACGCGACTGAAAATGTCTCTACCCAGATCATCGGTGCCCAGCCAGTGCTCGGCAGAAGGCGTCTGTAAGGTATTGGAAAGGTCCTGGTCAAGGAAATCGTAAGGGGCCACATAAGGTCCAAAGAACGCGGCAAAAATGAACAGGGTAATGACAATCAGCCCTCCAATCGCCAGCCAGTTCTTGACGAATTGACGGACGGCATCCTGCCAAAGGGTGCGCTGCTCCAGAGCCAGGGTTTGTGTGATTTGTATTGTCTTCGCTTGCGCGGCAGAAACTTCGGATGCTGTGGACATTCTAACCTCGTCACCTTTTAATCATGTGTTATACGAGGATCGAGTAGGGGATAAATTAGGTCCACCAAGAGATTACTGACCATAACAATAAGTGTGCCGACCAACACAACCGCCATGATGACCGGATAATCGGCAAACCGTAATCCATATACCGTAAGGTCGCCAAAGCCTGGAATATTAAAGATCGTTTCAACGTAGATGGCGCCATTCACCATGGCGATCATGGTCAAACCGATCGAGGTCACCACGGGGATCAACACCGGGCGCAACATGTGGCGCAGGACGACTAGCCGTTCCGGCAATCCTTTGGCCCGCGCCGTGCGAATGTAGTCGCTGCGCATCACTTCTAGCATGCCCGCGCGAGTCTGGCGTATCACGCCTTGCACGCTCCCCAGGGCCATCACCACCACGGGCAAGATGACCTGCTTATCAAATATTCCTTTCCA
>JABXJY010000151.1 GCA_013375385.1 Desulfobacterales bacterium | reverse complement strand
GTCCCCAACCGGATTTGAACCGGTGTTGTCGGCGTGAAAGGCCGATGTCCTGGACCTGGCTAGACGATGGGGACGCTATCAGATTTGTTGAATGGTAACTATAGGAATAATGACTTCTATTGAGGAAGTAATGCTCAGTGGGCCGTGCGTGAATCGAACACGCGACCAACGGATTAAAAGTCCGCTGCTCTACCGGACTGAGCTAACGGCCCACATATACGTTGCCTCCATTAGTTTAGTAACACTAATGGTATGCTGTGTCAAAAGAATTATACGGGGTTATGGAGTACCTAGGAAAAAAGATCCCAGCCTAATATACAGGCCTCATGCAGGAACAATGGGTTACGGGTTGTGAGATATGAGACATGGGATGTGGGTTCAATCTTGTGATATAGTAAAGATATGGCTTTGAATCAGGTCTAATTCCTCCTCGTTAGGAGGGTAGGGATAGTTCCACTGTTTTTCGCCTGGAAGGCAATTGCCAAAGGGCCTGTTGCAGGCAACCTCTCCATCATCATCAAGGCATCCACCGGTCATAAAGGGGATACCCAGGTTGATGATTTCCACTATGTCCTCTCTTGGCAAGCCAAAATCTATAATGTGCCCATCCCCATCAAAGGCCATGTTGGATGCCGACACAGACCGTTCCTCTATTAGATATCGCGCAAGCTGTACTCTAAGATAGGATGGCCAGGGTGGCTGTTTTCTATGCTCCAGTATGGAGCCGGATTCGGCAAAGAAAGAAAACAGATGGTTCACAGCCCCCCTATTCCATGTCCGTTCCATAAAGGAGGCCATTTCTTCCTCAGTCTCACCCATGCCCACCATGAGATGGACCCCGACATTGCATTTGCCAAAGATCTCAATACCGTGGGCCACCATCTGCCGGTATCTCTCCCACCTATGTGGCCCTGACACCCCCTTCCCCCGGTACCTGTCAAAAAGCTCCGGGGTAGCCAGATCAATGGCTACACCGATCCTATCTGCACCGCTTTCCTTCATCGCCTTAAGATCATCAACCTTCAACACCGTAGGACTAATAAGAATAGAGATCGGGATCGTGGTCTCCTTTTTGAGTCGTTCAGTCAGAGCGATGGTATCCCTTGGACACCTGCCATTGGTAGTCATGGAAATGCAGGTCCGTCTCACATACTGAGGGCCATTATTGATCGCCTCAATAAGAGCATCCATAGAGAACAGAGGCCATTGGACCATAATAAAGGTTTTCTCGTCATAGGAGCCAGTCCTTCTCTTGGCCAGGCCACAGTACGCACAATTGGCAGCACATCCCTGCCCGTAGTGAACAAGAAGATTCGCACATCTATTCTTGGCCCCTCTGTAGAAGCGGCCTTTACCGAGACCGAGGGATATAGCCGTTGCACTACTTATCCTCGCATAGCCAGGACTCTGTTTTTCTTCCTCGCCAGCCATCTCTTCTTTTTATCACGCCCTTACGAGATTCTCCTTGGCCTTTACAATCGCCTCTGTCAAAGTAGGAACATCAACCCCGTGGATCATATCTTCTCTCCAGACCTCCGAGAGGTGTTCCGCAATCTTTTCTCTTTTGGCTGATGTCCACTTTAGGGCTGACTCCAGGAGGTTTATGTCTTTCGTGGTGGAGAAAAAGTCCCCGGTGATAACAATATGCTCAATAGTGCTGCCTGCAAGCGACAGGTATATCTCGAGCAACCCGCCTGGCGTCTTCAACTCACCCATGCCCATGCTCGATCTGGGATGCTTATGGGAGAAGATCCAATCGGGGTTGGTATACCTCGTATTGGCAAGAGATTTTATGCTCTCTTTCTCCCATCTGTCGGGTTCATCCTTTTCAAAGGAAACGCCAAATTGCTGGCTGAAGGCCTTTTCTATGACCTCCATGACAGGCCCCATGTCGATATCGTGCCCCAATTGCTCTTGAATGGTAGTTATCCTCTGACTGAAACAGCTATAACCCCTATCATGCAGTTTAGCGGGTGGTTGGTTCATGATGTCCAGCATCAGGGGGATGTCAAAGTCAACCAGCAGACTTGCATGAAATAAGATCGCTTTCTCTGTCTCCAGGGTTGCAGAAAGACCTGCTATCTTTTTGCCGTCCACCTCAAGATCATTTTTCAGCCTGAACCCGGCCTTTATGCCCAGATCCCGCAATGCTCTTATCAAGACAGCGCTCAGGGATTCAAATATCCCTCCAATTCCTTTCCCTAGTCCAGGGTGGTCGATGTTGATGCCGAGGCCGAGGGCAACGACCTTTGGACCCATTATCACTGTCCCACCCCCGGTGCTCCTGCGGTTGTATTCAGTTCCCCTGTCCCTGCACCTATCGAGTCTCAGAGCAGCTTCTATATCCTGGTATTTGCCAACAATAGCTGACGGCCTGAATATATAGAGGTGAAGGATTGGCGGCGAGCCATGCCGGGACAAAGACAGGGGGAGTGTATCGTCAATGGATAGACCTGAGGCTGTTGAAACGTGATCTACGGTATCTTTAAAGAGCCTCCATGAATGCATCAGGCTTTTGCCCTTTCCTCCTCGGTCCGTTTTATCTCGCGTTCGATAAAGTCAACCACGGTATCCCCATGAATAAGATTGTCTAGCTCATTTTCCAGGTCGCTCGGCTCAATCACCAGGATCCATCCCTTTCCGTATGGATCCTGATTGATGAGACCGGTATCATCCTCTAAATCTTCATTTATCTCGACAATCTCTCCAGAGACAGGTGCGCACAGCTTCCCGATCCATTTCCTCGACTGAATCTTGCCGCAGACCTCTCCCTGCTCGACCTCATCTTCCTCATCAGGGAGGTCTACAAACACTATATCGCCTGCCTCCTTTTGAAAGATATCGTCCATGCCTACGGTAACCCTGTTGTCTTCCACCCTGGCCCAACTGTGCTCTTCATGATAGTAAAGCCCATCAGGCATGTCATAGCCTTTTATGATAGCCATACCCCACCTCCTTAATAGATTTTCACTGATTCTTTTAACACGATTTACTCATGCATTTAATGAATACCCCAATTCAACAAGAAATTGACAACTGGAATTCCCTCAAAATTTCAATGAGGCTCAAAGAACCTCCATGGGTATCCCACTGCTCTCGGCCAATTTTCGCTCAGAGACAATGGGTCTTCTTCAAAGTCCAGGAAACTCCAGATACAGCTGACCACGGACAACGAACCATGCCCATCATCCAATCACTTGAATCTCTCCAGGATTGCCCTTGCGTGGAGAGGAAAACCCTCTGCTTCTGCTAAGGTAACCACCGCCTCTTTCAACCGCGAGAGTCCATCCTTGCTTAAATACTGAAAGGTTGGTTTCTTCACGAAATCGTCAACGGATAAACCGGAAAACATTCGTGCTGCCTGACCCGTGGGCAGTACATGATTCGTCCCTGAGGCATAGTCGCCCACCGGTATCGGTGAAAATGGCCCCATAAATATGGAGCCTGCATTTTTGATTCTCTTGAGGGTAATAAAAGGGTCTTCAGTCATTATCTCAAGGTGTTCTGGTGCATACTCATTGACAAAGTCAACGGCCTGTTCCATGTCCCTTGCAATCAGAATGCAGGAGTGTCTGTGAAGGGATGACGTAACGATCTCCTTGCGAGGAAGGTGAGGGATTTCATTGCTTATATTTTCTGAGACCCTCGATGCAAGTTCATCTGAGGTCGTAACAAGGATACCTGCTGCATCAGGATCATGCTCTAATTGGCTTAGCAGATCTACGGTAATCAGATCTGCATTTCCTGATTCATCGGCAAGGATCATTCCCTCACTCGGTCCGGCAGGGGAGTCTATATCTACCTCTCCAAAGACCATGTTCTTTGCGGCTGTGACATATCTGTTTCCTGGCCCAACTATCTTATCTACCTTGGGAATGGTCTGTGTGCCATAGGCCATCGAGGCAATTCCCCACGGTCCGCCGACTTTGAAGGTCTTTTTTGAGCCAGCTATATCTGCGGCCACAAGGGTAGAAGGACTTACAACCATACCCTCATCCGGAGGGGTGCAGGCAATGACTTCTTTCACGCCGGCTACCTTGGCAGGTAGCATTGTCATCAAGATAGAACTTGGATAGGCCGCCCTTCTGCCAGGTATGTATGCGCCAACTCTTTCCAGGGGTGTGGTCATCCGTCCAGCCAGGATCCCATCAGCAATATCGATTACCCACATCTCTCTTTCCATCTGGGCCCGATGGAACTTGATTATATTCTCGGAGGCGAACCTGAGGGCATCGATTACCTTTGAATCAACATTACGGTATGCCTCTTCCACCTCTTCCTTCCTAACCTCCAGATCCTCGAGGGTCAGGTTTGATTTGTATTTCTTATAATGATTGAGGGCTACCTGGTCGCCGTTGTCTCTTACATCCAGGACAATTCCCCGTACCTCTTCGTAGACTGAACTGATGTCTGCACTGGATCTTTTCATGATGCTCCGATATTGTTCGGGCCTCAGGTTATCTATCCTCTCTGGTTTTAACGTCATCTTTGAATCTCCTGATATTTTATTAAGGCTTTTGACTCCGCCGTGAGCGGTTTGAACTTTCGGGTTTAAGGTTTTAATGAGTTTTTCCTTAAAATACTAAGAAAATTTCTTTTGGTACAGATATTTTAAAAGATTATAGTATATAATATGATCTATATGGTAATGCAGGTCGTCTGATGTCAGTAGCAAAAAAATAACGTTTTTGTAATACGATGCGATTGGATATCTCTTAGTAGAGATGAATATGTTTGATCTGCTTAGAGTAAGCCAACAACTGACAACTATCAACGGACATTACCTTCTTAGATGAGAATAGACAATGCTCAGCGCTGATCCCATAAAAAACGTCCCTCAGGGACCAGGGGTTTATCTCTTCAAAGATAGGTCTGGAAAAGTACTCTATATTGGCAAGGCCAAAAATCTGAATAAACGCATCCATTCTTACTTCAGCAAGGGCAAGGGCCATCCCTGCAAGCTATCTCTCATGCTCATGAATGCCGACACCATAGAGCATATCGTAACTGCCACTGAAAAAGAGGCCTTGATACTCGAGGGAAATCTTATAAAGGAATATCGGCCCAGGTACAATGTAGTCTTAAAGGATGATGCCAATTATCCCCTCCTTAAGCTGGATATCAATGCCGGGTATCCTCGCTTGACTATTGTAAGGAGGATGAAAAATGACGGGGCGCTCTACTTCGGCCCTTTCACATCAGCTTCAGCGGTACGTTCGACCATCCGCTTGATAGGCCCTATTTTTCCCTTAAGAAAGTGTAAGACAAGGGGGATCCCTAAGAGATCAAGACCCTGCCTGAACTATCAATTAGAGAGGTGTCTGGCACCATGTTGTTTGGACGTAAGGGTAGAGGATTATCAGGAGATAGTGGGTCAGGTCAAGTTATTTCTAGAGGGGCGCAACAAGGAATTAATCTCACAGCTAAAGGAGATAATGCAGAAGGCCTCAAGGGAGCTTGATTTTGAAAAGGCTGCCAGGGTGAGGGATCAAATCGGGGCTGTAGAGAAAACAGTGGAACGCCAGACTGTGGTGTCCACTGAAATGAAGGATCAAGATGTTATCGGACTATCTCGCTCCGGCAAAGAAGCAGGGATTGTGATTCTCTTTGTGCGCGGTGGTTCCATGGTTGGAAGCAGAGGCTATTCCATACACTGTGAATGGGAAAACCCGAGTGAACCACTCGAGGCCTTTCTGAAACAGTACTATAGAGACAGAGGATTTGTCCCTTCTGAGATAATCCTCTCGGATGCAATAGATGATAAACGGTTGATTTCCGACTGGCTCACGGGGGCGGCTGGAAAAAAGGTATCTATCTCAGTGCCGTCCAGGGGAGACAAGAAAAAGCTTGTCAATATGGCCGTGGCAAATGCCGAGAATATGTTGCTGGAGCGAGAAAAGAGAGGCCAGTTTGCCATCCTCGAGGAAGCAAAATCCATGCTGCATCTAGCAAGGAAGCCGGGACACATAGAGGGAATAGATATATCCAATCTGAAAGGGGACCTCGCTGTAGCCTCCTTGGTTGCCTTCGTTGAAGGGATGCCGCAAAGATCTGACTATCGCAATTACAGGATCAGAGAGGTGGAGGGAATAGACGATTATGCCATGATAGCAGAGGTTATAAGAAGAAGACTGAACAAGGGTCAACCACCGGACCTTTTTGTCATAGATGGAGGAAAGGGTCATCTGTCCGTAGCCATGAGAACGATAGATTCCCTTGGGCTTGATAACCCGCCTGACGTCATATCTATTGCAAAGGCCGATCAAGGAGAACCAGGGACAGCAGATAAGATATACCTTCCAAACAGGAAAAACCCTCTTATCCTTGCCCGCAATCATCCAGTCCTTTCCCTCCTTATGCGACTTAGGGATGAGACACACAGAAGGGCAGTCAGTTATTACCGAAAAAGGAGCAAGAAAAAGCTAACAGGATCTGAGCTCGATAGGATTCCTGGAGTGGGGCCAAAAAGAAAGAGGGCATTGCTCAAGTATCTGGGAGACCTTCAATCTATAGCCAAGGCGGAAATTGGAGAGTTAGAGGGAGTCCCGGGTATCAATCAGGTAGTAGCTGAAAATATCTTTGAGTACTTCCACAGAAAGCCCCCATAGAAGGTTCTTTGAAGGGCAGTGGTGATATTGATCCCTATCTTGAGATTAAGAAAAGATCAAGTGAATGGTTACAGATTCTTATCTAATTATTCAAGAGATAGAGAGGAGCAAAGAAATCATATGGCAGAGGAAGAGATAAGAAGAGGAAGTTCTGAACGTCGAAAGGCC
>JABXJY010000421.1 GCA_013375385.1 Desulfobacterales bacterium | reverse complement strand
AATTTGAACCGTGCAGAGCGGTGCGGGCCGGGAAGGCAAGGCTTCCCCGGACAAAAGGCGTGCATCTCCTCTCCGAAATGCACGCCTTTAACAAGATCTATGCAATCCCCAAGCGATATTTAAGCGAATTGAGGGTGTTTCTCATCAGCATGGTGATTGTCATGGGCCCGACACCCCCGGGTACAGGAGTAATAGAGCCGGCAATCTCTTTTGCCTCATCAAAGTCAACATCGCCTTTCAGGATTGCTATCTTCTTGCCAGTCTTCTCGCTGATCTTCTCACCAACCCTGTTTACACCAACATCAATAACGCATGCACCCGGCTTTATCCATTCAGGTTTGACAAGTCCAGGGACACCAGCGGCAACGATCAAGATATCGGCCCTCTTGCAGTGATAAGCCAAGTCTTTTGTCCTTGTATGGGCCACCGTTACCGTAGCATTAGCACCCGGTGCCTTTTGCAGGAGTATGTTGGCAATGGGTTTTCCTACAATGTTAGATCTGCCGACAACAACAACCTCAGCACCCTCTATTTCCACACCGGATCTGACAATGAGCTCCTGGATACCAGCAGGGGTACAGGGGAGAAACTTAACCTCACTGCCGCCTATCATCAACCTGCCCACATTGACCGGATGGAAGCCATCCACATCCTTGTCCGGGTCAACGGCATTGAGGACCTTCTTTTCATCGATGTGTTTTGGAAGCGGCAACTGCACCAAGATGCCATGAATGGAGTCATCTTTGTTGTATTTGTCTATCAGGGAAAGCAGGTCCCCTTCGGAAATATCCTCAGGCTGATTATCCTGTACCTCTTTGTATCCAAGGTCCTTGGCAGTTTTTATCTTCGATGTAACGTAGGAAACCGATGCTGGATTTTCCCCAACAAGGATGGTCACAAGGCCAGGGACAACGCCATGCTCTTGCTTGATCTTGTCAACCTCCGCCTTGAGCTCTTTTAGGATCTCATCTCTGATTTCCGTTCCCTTGATCAGTCTAGCGGTCATTGTTAATCTCCTTTCTTCTTAAAGTAAACGCCTCAAAAACCTTCTGGTAGGTAGCAAAAATATTTGATTAGCTCGATACCATAAATATGTTCAAATATCAAATCATAAATTGCAGAACCATCTTCTCCCCTCTGTCCGGCATTACCTTGTTGACTTAAGGGTCTATCTCGGATAGTTTTTCATACTATGAAAAGCGATATCGGTGCATCAGGGATCATTACGGTAACTACTGACTTTGGCGAAACCGACCCGTATGTGGCCATGATGAAAGGGGTTATCCTTTCTGTCAATCCGGATGCAAGGATCGTCGATATAACCCATCAGGTACCAGCCGGCTCAATTCAGGATGGGGCCTCGATAATAAAGGAGGCCTATAAATATTTCCCTTCAGGCACAGTCCATGTGGGGGTTATTGACCCAGGAGTCGGCGGCAAAAGAAGGCCCATAGCAGTGCTGGCCGACAATTATTTCTTTGTAGGCCCTGATAATGGTCTCTTCTGGCCCGTAATGGAGACACAAGGGCACAGAGACGTTCTTCATCTAACGGAGAAGAGGTACTGGATGCATACGATCAGCCCCACCTTTCATGGGAGAGACAT
>JABXJY010000420.1 GCA_013375385.1 Desulfobacterales bacterium | reverse complement strand
AAGGAGAGCGCCATCGGTCAATTTGATGAGATATGTACCCAGTGCGGAACCTGTATCTTGGGGGAGACAGGCGGGATCTGTCCGGTAACATCATGCCATAAGGGACTGGTCAATGGCCCCTGTGGGGGCACAAACAATGGTAAATGCGAGATCGACCCGGAAAAGGACTGTGCCTGGACCCTGATCTACAATCGGCTGAAGGAGCTGGACCGCCTGGATTCCATGAGAACATTGCAGAAACCGAGAAATCATCAGGGAGAGCCTTCACCGGGGAAATTCAAATTCTTATAAATCTCGCTCGCTCCCGTTGGTCGCTTGAGATCGCAGAGATCACAGAGATGGTCTTTTTGCCCTGTCAAAAATTCAGTGCCTCTGCGGGCTCTGTGAGAGATAAGAAATCATTTGTGAGGTTGAACATGGTTTCATCATTCAAAGAGGCCCTGGAATCGGGTAAGTTTGTGGTCACCTCTGAGGTGGCACCACCCAAGGGAAATAACCTGGAAAAGATGGTCCACCATATTGAACTCTTAAAGGATAAGGTGGATGGTATGAATGTTACCGATCACCAGAGCTCTGTCATGAGATTTCCTTCTCTCGGAGGGGTACTGGTAGTGAAAGAGATGGGTGGCGAGCCCATCTTGCAGATGACCTGTCGAGATCGGAATCGGTTAGCTCTCCAGGCCGATCTTCTATTTGCTGCAAGCAGAGGGATTAACAATGTACTTTGTCTTACGGGTGATTCCGTAATTTTGGGTGATCATAAGGAGGCGAAAGGCGTCTTTGACCTGGATTCCAGTCAATTGCTGGCAGCAATAAGAAGGTTGGAAAAAGGGAAGGATCTGGCGGGAAATGATCTGGATGGGAGTGTATCTTTTTGTGCTGGAGCCATCATTACCCCTGAAGCAATTCCCCTTGAACCACAGCTCATCAAGTTTGAAAAAAAGATCGAGGCGGGTGCTGAATTTATCCAAACCCAGGCGGTCTACGACCTGGACAATTTCAAAGAATTTATGGATTATGCCAGACAGTTCCCCGTGAAAATATTGGCCGGTGTCATTCTGCTCACCTCTGCCCCAATGGCCAGGTTCATGAATAAGAACGTGGCTGGTGTTAACGTGCCCCGGGAACTCATTGATGAGATGGCCTCGGCACCAAAGGGCAGGGCCCTTGACAAGGGTATTGAGATCGCTGGCCGAATGATAAAGAGAATACGGGACGAAAAGATGTGTGATGGCGTACACATAATGGCCATTGGCAGGGAGGAACTGGTACCGGATATCATCTCTGCGGCAGGTTTATCCTGACCCTCTACACCCTCAGATCAAAGAGACCTGATCTCCTGCCTCATGAATACAGTGCAGAAAACACCAAAGCAGATGAAGGTAGTGGCAATGAGGGCAAAGAGGATCATGAACCGGTAGCTGCTGAAGTGATCGGCGAGCTCCTTTCTGACGATGGCACCGATACCGGTCATGGGGAGCCCCCCTGAAAGTACCTCATGTACACATCATCGAGGGAGATCTCCTTATGGTCGACCCCGAGCTTTTCCTCTGCCAGCTTCTTGAGGGGCCCCAGAAACCCGAAGATCTCACCCTCCTCAATGGTGA
>JABXJY010000015.1 GCA_013375385.1 Desulfobacterales bacterium | reverse complement strand
TTATAATAGCATTGTCAAGTTGCGATAAATCCCGATTATCGGGGCCCAGCACAGGCCCTTGTTTAAAGGGCATAAAACAAAAAAAGACATCTCCATGCTCGGCTTAAAGTTTCTTCCATGTATAAACCCGAAGTGTTGCTTCGGTGTCAGATCCTGTTAAATAATTGCATTGCTAAAGTCTGAGTCATTTCTTTTCCGGGACAAGGTGCTTGAGGTGAGGAAAATCATCCTTCATATGCGGTAACCACATAGACTGGGCAAAAGTCTTTTCAAACTCAGACGACACCGTTAGCTCTATGTATTCCACCTGTCTGGCAAATTCATCGGCTTCTCTCCTCTTGTCCACATTAAGGAGGGCCATGCGTGCGCCGTCACCAGCGGCATTACCCACAGAATAAACATTCTCCGGGTCGCAGTCAGGAAAAAGCCCCAGCAGGGCTGCCGATTCCTTGTCTATGTAACTACCAAAGGCACCGGCTAGAATGACCTTATCCAGTTTATCCACACCCAGGGTTTTCATCAGGATTTTGCTCCCGGCGTACATGGCACCTTTAGCTAACTGTATGGCTCTGATATCGTCCTGACAAACCACAATATCCTGGCCGATTGAAGTCTCGTTTGCCCAGGCGATAACGTACTCTAACTGACCGTCAGTTTCGCGCAGGCGAGGATGCGACACATCTTTCTTGAAACGCCCGGTTTTGTCAATAATTCCTGCCAGGAAAAGTTGAGGTATGGCATCAATTATCCCTGAGCCGCAGATCCCCTTGGCTCCCGCCTCCTCCATCTCTGTATTCCACCTCTCTTCATCAATGACCTTGAAACGCACCTCCTTGGTATGTTTATCTATCTCTATCTTTTCAATAGCCCCCGGGGCAGCACGCATACCAAATTTCATCTCGGCTCCCTCAAAGGCAGGGCCTGTGGCACAGGATGCTGAGATAAGCCTCTCCCGATTGCCCAAGATCAACTCGCCGTTTGTACCGATATCAATGATAAGCTCTATACTATCCTGTTTGTAAGGGGCTTCGGCTATGAGGACGCCAACATTATCAGCCCCGACAAAACCGGCCTCGATGGGAAGCACATGGACGTACGCCCCTGGAGAAATCCTGATACCCAAACCGCGGGTCTCTGTGGCCTCTGAGATTTCTTTTTGTGCATAGATACCACAGTTTAGGCAGCGCTTAGATTCCTGGTTAGCTATTTGCTCCTCATAGCCTAACTCAACCTCAGCAAAACCCACGCGTTTCTCCGGTTCAAGCACAGGCATTCCCTTTCTTGCCTCTGTCTCCACCCCCTCCTTTGGTATCTCCTCAATTCGTCTAAGCGGGGCTCGTCTGGATTCTTTCAAGTCCATTCCCGCAAGGTAAAGCTCAATGGATATGGCTGCTTCCTTCCCGGCAGCGACGGCGCTAATGACATCAGCTGGGCAAGAAGCCACATCACCACCAGCAAAGACGCCTTTGATGTTCGTCTCCAGGGTAGTCTCGTCCACCTTGATGGTTCCAAACGGCGCTTTATCCACGTCGGCAAACTCTCCCTCGTCCGGTTTCTGACCAATGGCAACGATTACGGTATCGGCTCCTATAGGAGGGGCCGGACCTTTGCCAAACTTCGGAGCAAACCTGCCTTCAGAATCGAAAACAGAAATGCAATTAATCGTTTCTACACCGACAACTTTGCCTTCTTCGGGCAAAATCTTGCTTACACCCAGGCAGGGATGGATAATTACGCCTTCTTCCCCTGCCTGTTCAATTTCCAAATCCTGAGCCGGCATCCTGTCTTTGCTGGTAAGATCGGTGGATTCTAAACAGATGAGGTTAACTTCTTCGGCTCCCAGTCGCAAGGATAGCCTGGCAGCATCGATAGCCACGCTGCCGCCACCGATAACCGCAACTTTCTTTCCTGCCTCCACCCTTTCGCCCGAGTTCACCTTTCTCAGAAAATCAAGGGCATGGATGACACCCTCGGCGTCTTCACCGGGAACATCCAAATTCAGGCTTGTCCAGGCACCGGTGGCAAGGAAGATCGCCTGGTATCCTTGACTGAAGATATCCTCCAGGGTTTTCACCCGGGTATTCGCTTTTATCTCTACCCCTAACTCTTCGATGTAGCTAATCTCGGTATCCAGTATCTGCTTGGGCAGTCTGTATTCAGGTATTCCATAGCGCATCATACCGCCGCACTCTGGAGCAGCCTCAAAGAGGGTAACGGGATATCCGTTCTTGATCAGTTCATATGAGCAGGCCAGCCCGGATGGTCCTGAACCGATGATAGCTATCCTTTCCTCTTTTGTTTTTTCGATGGGGGTTGCCTTGTCCCTCCCCTCCCTCAACTCGTAATCAGCTAAGAAACGGTGTAGAGAGCGAATGGAAAGGGGGTCATCAACCTTTCCCCTTTCACATTCTGTCTCACACGGATGGTTGCAGACCCGCCCGAGAACCCCGGCAAAGGGAATGGCTATCCTTACCAGCTCAAGGGCTTCCTTCAATTTGCCCTGGGCGATGAGATACAAAAAGTCCTGTCCATTGACTCCTGCAGGGCAGTCAACCTGGCAGGGTGGATAGCTGCCCCTGTCTCCGGTTTCAGCCTCTGGTAGTATCTTCAGGCCCCAGTCACGGGCCTTGATATCTATTGAGTGGTGCAGTGCAGGGGGGAAGGGGGATCGGCCGATATATTTTGGATCGGTATTAAGGAAGATATGGTGCATGCAGGTGTTACCTACGATGGACATGTCAATGATATCCTGGCGCTTAATACCCGCCGTGGCTGCCACCTCTTCCGCGATTCCATTGAGACCATCGAGAATTGCACTGTTCAAAATATCCAGGCCGTTTGGGTTGGTCATGGTGTAGCTGATGCGGGACATGACATCTTCGCCGTAAACCACCTGTGGATTCATCATAGAAGCGGTAACCACTACCGAGCCATCAGTGAGATCGCAGAGGTAGCCGGCAACCGTGGAGGTGCCTACATCTATTGCCAGGCCGTAAGCCTTTTCCACAAGCCCTGGTTCTACCTTGATGACCTCTTTGTCCTGCCAGACCGACGCGGTAACCTTCCATTCACCTTCACGTACTGCGTTTTGTAATTCCAGGAGTACCTGGTAGTCGATGGTTAGATCGCTCAGGTTGAACTTCTTATTAAGCTCTTTATGAACACGCTCCCAGTCTCCAAGGGTATCATCCAGGGTAGCCTTTTCTAGCTCAACGTAATACTTTCTTACCGCCGGTTTCAGTTCAATGGGCCTGTCTGTGGCTGCTTTGCGAACGACCTGCTTGCCCATCCGGCTCTCCTCGGGGACAAAGATCACGACATCACCCAGGATCTGTGTCTGGCAGGCCAGCCGGTAGCCGTCCTGCTCTTGCTTTATGTTGAAGAATTTTCGTTCCGTTGGTCCCATGGGGGAAAGATTGTCCCTTGTTGATTTAATGCCGTATTTCTCGAAGTTCCCCTCCTCGACTCTAACCTTGCACGTACCACAGATGGCCTTCTCTCCGCAGACGCCTTCTATGTCTACACCCAGCGCCAGGGAAGCCTCTTTGAGGGTCTTCCCTCTGTTAATGTAGCCTCTGCACCCAGATGGTTGGAAAATGACCATACATTTTTCGTATTCATTACCTGGCATAATTCATTTCTTTCCCGTTTCCTCTTTCTTGAGCATTTTGATCAGTTTCATTGCTTCATCAACGGCGGTCCCGGCACTTTCCGCATATCCGTCGGCGCCATACTTTTCTACGATTTCCGGGGTTATTGGAGCGCCGCCTAACATGATGCGGACGTTCGGATTTTTTTCCTTTAACTTCTTCACAATTTCCGGCATAGCCACCATGCTGGTCGTCATCAGGGCTGAAAGGCCCACAATATCAGAATCAGTCCTTATCTGTTCCTCCACAAACTTTTCAAGCGGTACATCCTTTCCCAGGTCATAAACGGTCCATCCAGCCACATCAAACATCATCTTGATCAGGTTTTTGCCGATGTCATGAACATCCCCCTCGACCACCCCGAGAACTATCGAACCTTTCGCCTCAGATTCTCTTCCCGAGGCCTTGATGGCTGGCCGAAGAATGTCCAGCCCCGCATAAAGTGCATCAGAACAAAGTAGGAGTTCAGGGACAAAGTATTCCTTTTTGTTATACAGTTCGCCCACTTCTATCATCCCTTCAGCCAGGCCTTCCATGGTTGCGACGAAGGGGTCTACACCCTCGTCTAAGGCAGTCTTGGCCCACTCCGCGACTTTGTCCTCATCGTAGTTTATCAATGCCTCACGAAGTCCTTTCAATATTTCCTGGGTTCTCTCTTCCGAAGCCATCACAAACCTCCTTTGCTTTTTTGATCAAGGATGCCAACTGCTCCCCACAAGCGTATCTGGCAACCTGCCTATAATTAAACAGCTTCACCTTATAGTGCATCCTCTAAAAATTACGCACTATCATTATGTCAGCCACACCTCCAAGGCCTGAAACTAAAACCCCTACGCGCATCTACCACCCCCTTCATCGGTCCTTGTCATTTGTCTAACCGCCTCCTGCTAAGCTTACAGTGGATCCCAAAGATGATTCTGGCTTAAGAGCGGCGGTCGGGCAGGTAATCACACATTCGCCGCATGAGGAACATTTTTCCTTTATCAAGGAGATATCGGAGGATAGAGCCAGTCTGGTTTCATATCCCCGGTAGGCAAAGTCAATAATTGGCTGTCCACTTTTCTTATTACATACCCAGACACATTTTCCACAAAGGATACATCGATTAGGGTCATAAGTAATGAACGGATTCGTTGTATCCAAAGGGATAAAGTCCGTGGGTAGTCCCCGAAAGTCTTCAGGCGTCTTTAGCTTGACCTTAACTCTGGCAGCAAGCCTCTGGAGTTCACATCTTTTATTCTTCCAACAGGCGCGGCAATCAAGATCATGATAGGCGATGAACAATTTAAAGGCAGTGCGCCGAAGCTTGTTAACTTCTGGTGTTTTTGTATGTACCACCATACCGTCTTCTACGGGTTGGGTGCAAGAAGTTACCAAACCTCTCCCCTCAACCTCAACATAACAGAGGCGGCAGGCCCCAAAAGGAAGATCCGCCTCTGAGATGTAACATAGGTTGGGGATATAAATTCCGGCATCCAGTGCCGCCTTTAAGATCTTTGTCCCCGGCTCAGCTTTAACCTGTGTATCGTCAATCGTCAATTCAACTAGATCCATCATTACGCATCCTTACTGCTGGGCATCGTACTGGTGGGAACCTGACTGATGGGTGAAATCTTAATTACTGCGTTATATTCGGGAGGGCATACCTCCACACAGTTTCCGCATTTGACACATTTGCTCTGATCAACAACCTTAAAACGCTTGGGGTGCTCCACAATAGCTTCGGAAGGACAGCTGAGTACACAATGTTCGCAGCCTTTGTAGCATTTTTCCGGAATGATATAGTAGGCTATAAGGTCCCGGCATACGAGTGCCGGGCAGCGTTTCTCCTGGATATGGGCCTCATATTCCTCTTGAAAATACCGGACGGTAGTAAGAACGGGATTTGGCGCAGATCTTCCCAGGCCGCAGAGTGATCCTGTCTTGATATTTTCCCCCAGGCTGATGAGCTGTTCTATGTCTTCAGGTTTACCCTGGCCACCTACGATATCCTCAAGAATACTCAGCATCTGTTTGGTCCCCAGACGGCACATCACACACTTTCCACAGGACTCCTTCTGAGTGAAGTCAAGGAAAAAACGGGCGGCATCAACCATACAGTTCTCCTCATCCATGACGATCATACCACCGGAACCCATCATCGCCCCAGCTTCGGTAAGGGAATCAAAGTCTATGGGAGTGCCAAGAAATGCCTCCGGTAAACAACCACCCGAAGGCCCACCTATCTGTACTCCTTTAAACCTCTTACCGTCTCTTATCCCCCCGCCGATGTCATATACGACTTTCTCAAGGGTTGCACCCATAGGCACCTCTACGAGCCCGACGTTTTCTACCTTGCCTGCCAGAGCAAAAACCGCCGTTCCCTTGCTTCGAGGACTACCGATGTTGGAGAAATATTCACTCCCCCGTTCAATGATCACTGGGATGCAGGCAAGGGTTTTTACGTTGTTGAGCTGGGTGGGTTTGTGCCAAAGACCTGCCTCTACGGACCGAGGTGGTCTCACCCGGGGAAATCCCCTTTTTCCTTCGATGGAATACATAAGGGCACTGGATTCACCGCAGATGAAGGCCCCTGCGCCTTGAAAAACTTCGATGGTAAAGTTGAATCCTTTCCCCAGGATATCTTCGCCCAGGAGTCCACGGTTCTTTGCCTGTTCAATAGCGGTTTTGAGCCGCTCCACCGCAAGGGGGTATTCCATCCGGGTGTAGATGTATCCCTGAGAGGAATTGAGTACATACCCGATGATGATCATTCCCTCCAAGACCGCCTGAGGGTCACTCTCCAGGACAACCCGATCCATGAAGGCGCCAGGGTCCCCCTCATCAGCATTACAAATCACATACTTGGGTGTCTCTCGGGCCTTCAGGCAAGACTCCAGTTTTTCACCGGTGGGAAAACCAGCCCCACCTCTTCCCCTCAGCCCTGATCGCTTGATCTCCTCGACGATCTCATGCGGGGCCATATCCAGGGCCTTGGCAAGGGCGGTATAGCCACCTAAGGCAATGTAGTGATTAATGTTTTCCGGATCGATAAAGCCGCAGTTTCTCAGAAGTAACCTCAATTCATGCTCAGACCTTGGCAATTCGGGGATATAGGGAGGGGTACCGTTGCCTCCCTCAAGGGTCCCCAGAGCAAATTCCATGCAGGGGTCATCCTCCAGGAGAAACCCTTCAACTAAACGAGGAACCATCTCCGGGGTAATGTTCTGATAACAGATACGGGGGTAATCAGGCTTACTGATGATCACTAAAGGTTCATAATTGCAGAACCCCACTGAACCCGTTTGGATAATCTTGGCCTCCACAGGTAATCTGGCAAGCTCCTTCTCAAAGGCTTCGACAACGTCCAGGGCACCTGCAGCCCTATCACTGGTTGCCGTGCCAATTCGGATAACAGGAATCTGGTCCCCTTCCAGAGCCTCCCATTCCGTTGTTGCTTCTCTCTTGATTTCCTCAAATGTCATCATGGACTCTTATTCTGCCCAACGCCTCAATCCCTTGCTGCCTCCTTCGTCTCTATCTTGAGGTTGACCAGTGCCTCATCCACTTTGGTGGGCGTCATTTTAGGGTAGATCTTCTTGCCGATCACCATCACCGGGGCCAGGCCACAGCAGCCAATACAGGCAACTCTGTCCAGGCTTAGTTCTCCGTCTTCTGTAATTCCGCCCACTTCAATATCCAGTACCCTTTCCAAGGCTTCCAACACCAGCCCGCCTCCCACCACGTGACAGGCAGTTCCCATACACATCTGGATGGGATGTTTTCCAAGGGGAGTGAACCGAAAAAGGTTGTAGAAAGAGGCCACTCCATAGACCTGGACATCGGTCATTCCCAGATAGGAGGCTACTTCAAGGATTGCCTCCCTGGGAAGATAACCAAACGCATCCTGCACGCTCTGGAGAATAGGAATCAAGCGGCTTCTGTCCCGCTCACAGAGAGCTAGTATTTCAGTTAGTCTTTCCTTTACTGTTTCTTTCTCCACTCCTGCCTGCACTTCCACTACTGCTTCCACTCCTCTGACAGGAATCTCGGAATATCACTTGCTTCGAGTGGACCAAAGATGATCTCCCAATCAGGAAGTTCTTCCTCCAGCTCGCCTTTGAGTTTCTTCGCCACGCCGGGAATGATAAGCTTTCTGTGTTTTACCTTATCTCCGACACCGTACTTCTTAAAGAAATCAGCGATAGCCTCCCCGTTGAATTTGCCGGACGTCCATGCGGCCATGACCCCTATCCCCCCCGTGTCTTTTATACAGAGGTATGCCGGGATGTTGGCCTCTTCTATAGCCCCAGACACAATAAAAAAATCCAGCGCATAGTTTGTGGTGATAAGGATAGGGGAGTATTCATTGGGATTGCTTATCTCGTAGACCTTTTCTTCCACCGTCATGGGTCTTCGGGGATCACTGTAGATATTGAACCTGTGCACCAGGAGAGGAGAGAGGAAATGCTTATCCACCTGAGAAACCACTACGATACCCGCATATTTGGTCGTAAGGGTAGCCGCTGCTAAGGCCTCTTTAAATCTATCGTGGTACATGAAGCAAGGAAAGCTAATGGTCGGGTATCCGAGGGGTCTAAATCCTTTCTTTAAAGCGGCCCTCCTTATGAGTGTTTGGTCTCTAACGGCCTCTCTTATATTCTTTGAGCCGGGATCCAAGACGATTTCTTCGACTCCGGTGTCTTTCAAGTTAGATGTCAGAGAAACGATCTCTTCTATGCTCTCCCCCTTGACCCCTGCCGGAGTGCCAAGTTCTTTGAGTTTAGGGATGGCTGAGGAAACATTCTCTTTGGTTATGGGGTAGACAAGGGGTTTTCTGTCAGCACAGAGGCTGGCACCAGAGAACAGGACATCTGTATCTTCGGAGATCAGAATAAGCGCGAAGTTCGTGGTTTCATGGGCCTTCTTAACCAGGGCCTCGAATTTAGCCTTCTCCCCTGATTCAAAGAAGAGCGCCAATAGATTTATCTTGAGTTTTTGTCCAATCCTTTCAAGATGAAGCTCCTTGATCCCCTTTATCCTTTCCTCAATGTCCGATTCACTTTCCTTATCCGAGATCAGAATGGCGATGCCAGTCTCGTGAAAGAAGCTCTTTTCGTGCCTGAACATGACCTCTTCTTCGCCAATGACCAAGGCATTGTCGCCGGTACCTATGGTGACAAGCTTTATCGGGGGTGCCATTGCGGCTTCCAACTCTGCCCTGACTTCCGGAGGGAGATAGGGGCAATCCTCGAGTTTGGCACCCCCTGTGGCCAACTTCATGGCAAAGGCAAAGCAGGTGGGATAGCCGCATTCCTTGCAGTTGGTTTTGGGTAGCCTCTTTATTATTTCCGCTCCCTTGAGAGCCATCATGAACCTCCTAACTAGTCTACTGAGTGAGTAGAGGATGGATGATCATTCAAGAAATCATCTCTTTAATCAACCTGAGTGCGTCCGGGTGCCTTAAAATGAGGAGATTGGCACCGGCCAAAAGAAACGTGAGCCCGGTTATTGCCTCCCAAAAGATGCCTTGTTCCTTGCTCTCTTTTGCCTCTTTGGTTCTCCAGCAATCTCCTCCAAAATCGGCAAGGATGGGCATTTGCATCATGGTGTCCCTATCCATAAGGGCAAACTGTTTGATGCTTTCAATGATAGAGAATGTATATTCGAGTCCATAACCCAGGGCAGAAGCCGTAGTGTCAATAACAATCCTCTCCGCAGGGAAAAACTTACACAGGGCGATATTCAATTCCTTTGTCAAATTGACATCCATGGAAGCTTGGGCCACTAGAGCATGACCGTATTCCAATGCAGCCTTAGCGATCTGCCCATAATTACCCTTTAGTACCGGACCCAGAAGTAAATTCTTTCCGGAGCACACCCGGGCTACCTCTATCAAAACCTGTGAGTCCTTTTCTTCCGTTCCTGTCCCCCATACAATAAGAGGAACATCGATGGAGTCAGCCAGTTTCTTAGTGATCCGAGCCGCTTCCCTGGGCGATGTATCCCTGCCCATGGGATCGGTACTCAAGAGGCGAAGGCAGAGAATCTCTGCCCCAAAAACCTCCACACATTTCTCTGCCCACCTTACAGGGTCGAATGTCACATCCTGAAACGGTTCCAATACCCACTGCGCCCAATTTTCGGGCTGAATGTCGAGAATCTCTAACGCGAGTCCTGGAGGATTGGGAAGGGATCCTTCAAAAAAATGGAATGGAAAGGTATTTTCTCCCCCTATCTTTATGGCCTTTTCCCCTTCCCCCACAATGGCTTCCCTGATGTTGACAGAATATTTCTCTAAGGGCGGCTCATACTTTACCATGCGTGCCTCCTTCTAAACCTCTAACCAGGAATGGGAATACAGAGTCTTCCCTTTGAGGACTTGGGTTGTCTTCACATACTCCAGTTCCTTCTGGGTGAGGGAAAAAATATCCATATCATCTTCATCCATGGCTCGATAAACGAGATTGACAATCTCAGGCATCTCTCCCCTATTGATGCGAATGAGTTCCTTATCGAAACCGTTGACAATGGCTGAATGCTGGCCATACCTTCCTGTCATCACGAGGAAGGTATGATTGAGCAACCCTCTCAGTTCCCTGGGAGCACCGTATGATAGATTGGACAGTCCACATATCGATTTGGCCCCCGGTGCCAAATCCGGTATCATCTGTATGAATTCCAGGTATGCCACCACCTGGCGTTGATCCACACCTACCGGAAGGAGAACGGGGTCGATCCAGATATCCTCATTGGGAATTCCCAGTTCATTTGCAAAGGCTGCCGAATCCAGAATGCTCGATGCCCTTTCGTCTGCATCAGAGGGCAATCCTGCATCATTTATGACAGAGAGCACCACGCCGGCCGAGTATTTCGGGACCAGCGGTAACATTGTTTCCTTGCTCTCAGTGGCTCCGGATGCGGAATTGATTAAGGCCTTTTTCTTGCAAACCTTAAGGCCCGACTCCATTGCCACAGGGTTAGTGGTATCAAGACACAGGGGAAGATCAGTGAACTCCTGGACAGTTTTGACGAGCCATTCCATCGTTTCACCTGGATCTTTTGCGACAGGCCCTACATTCAAATCCAGGTAGTCCATGCCGTTCCGGGTCTGTTCTACGACACACCTCCGAATCGGTTCCGGGTCACGTTCTTTCATAGCCCGAGAGATCTCCTTGGACATCACGTTCAGGTCTTCACCGATGAGAATCATACTATATCCTTTCTTTGTGGTGGTATTGATTGAGTTGATGTATAAACGGTAGTGACGGAAACTAATTGTAGGTACCCAGCTCGTTGGCCAGTTCCATGAACCAGTCCACCTTTTCCGGTGGGGCAACGCCTGGCACCTCGCAACCCGAGGCCAAAATATACCCGCTCTCCTTGGGAGCGACATCGAGACAATCTTTTATGGCCTGCTCCATCTCCTCCCTGCTTCCGGAAAAGAAGAGATCGGTGCTGACATTGCCTATGAGGACAGCCTTGCCCTTGGTTGTCTCCACCGCCTTGGCCAGATCCGTAGGTGCATCGATGCTGATATTGGTCACTCCGGTATCGACCATATCTTCAAGGATTGGGTCGGTATATCCACAAACATGAAGCCCCACACCCACCTTCTTCTCCTTGAAGTGATCCGTGATCTGTTTATGGTACGGAAAGATTAATGTTCGGTACATCTTGGGGGAGATGAGGCTGCATGAGGCAGGGGCCTCGGAGTAGCTGAGCCCCACCTTGAGGGGAATAAGGGCTTCCCCGAACCTGATAGACATCTGAGTGCAAAACCGCATCAATTCATGGACATACTCCAGGTCCTTCATGGCATCCCTGATGAGTTCGTTCGCCCCCCTGAGACCAATAGCAATAGTCCAGGGACCTGCCAGAACGCCAGATACGATTGAATCTGTGATTATCTTTTTTGCCTCGGCCAGGATCTGTAGGTAGCCGGGCATACGCCCGTCTTTTGTGGGATCGGCAAGTTGGAGGCTACTCAATTTCCCCTTATCTTCAAGGGCAAATTTGGTAGAGATGCACAGTCCGTTTTCGGGAAACTTGAGTTCATTGCCCATGGCCTCCGGTTCCATCAACAGATCTCCCTGCATGACGATGATATCCGGCTTGTAACGCTCATATGCGGCCACCTGTGCCTTCACAAAGATCTTGGGATCCAGCAGAAACTCCCTGATGGATGCACCTACGAGCTGGGCATTACACTGTCCCATGATGGGGTAAGCAGGCACCCTATCGATCTGGATCTCTTGATCGGTAAAGGTCTTTCTAAAGGCTGCCGAAACACGCTGTCTTCCTGTATATGTTTCCATTTACAATTCTCCTTCATCCTGCCAGATTTTCATCTGGTCCTGGTAGGATGGTGGAAATGTTGCTTCAAAATTAAAGAAGCTGGTAATGGGGTATCTGATACCAGCTTTATGGGTCTTGGCCAGTCCATCCAAAACCGTATCAACCTTCGAAGCGGGGATCATGAAAGCCATCTCATGGTCCTGGGTCATTCCGAAGATCCTGTCTCCATTACCGGGGACAAGGTAGCGGCATTCATTCTCTTTCATGACGGTGATAATGGCTGAGCATCCCAGCCTCCCCATGGAGGAAGACTGAACAGCACCCCCTTCGTTATAGAGCGCTCCCTGGATGAATCTCATAATTTGAGCCGGATTACCGTATATCATCAAGAGGTCCGGTTCAAAGGCAGCCCGGCTGAGGGGGGCTGCCAGAATGTGGCTGTAAAGGCCGTATGCAAACCGATCTACAAGGTCTTCTTCCCTTTTCCCTATTTCCTTGGAAGCAGTAAACATGCCGGCGGCCAGATTTCCCTCATTGTAAAAGTCAATGTTCTTGAAGAAACCAAAGGGAGCTGCCCCCAGAGAACACTGCATGTCCTCCTTACCCATGGCCATTGCCCAACCCAATTTCCTTGCCATACCTATTCCCTGACATATGGCCACCCTTTTCTTCATTTGCTGAAAGGGACGGTGGGTCTTTTCCGGTATTTCCTCTTCCGATTTCAGCATCTTTATGGCCAAGGGGAAGGTAAGTGGGCGTATATAATTGATTAATTCCTGTTCCACCTCTTTTAAGTCTGCCATGATGACCTCCTGTGTCTTGGGGTTCGCGTTATTCTTCTGAGCTAGACCTAACCTCTTCTATTAACATAAGAACGACTTTCCTGAAATCCTCAAATCCGATAACATCGGATGCGTCAACTATGTCAGCATTGGGGTCTGTGTTTATACTGATGATGTGCCTTGATCGATCCATGCCTTACACATGGTGCATAACCACAGGGGGCAACACGGTCAAAGGCTGAGATTCGGTCAACGGCTACAATGAGTAGAGGCCTACCCACGTCATAGGTATCCAGCACCTTGCCACGAAAGAATAGCGGTAGCGTAAGCTTTGTATTTTTGAGCCTGATTAGCCTAGCTCAGAACGGCCCTGGAAATTATTATGCGCTGAACTTCCGATGTCCCCTCGTAGATTTCAGTCACCTTAGCATCGCGGAAGTGACGCTGCATAGGGTATTCCATCATATATCCATAACCACCATATATCTGGATGCCCCAGGTAGCGGCTTTCATTGCCAGCTCGGCGGCATATACTTTAGCCATGGCGGCGTTCGTGGAGAAGGGTTCACCCTTGTCAGCAAGGTAAGCGGCTTTGTAGTAGAGGAATCGTGCCGCCTCAATCTCGGTTGCCATATCCGCCAGTTTCCAGGCAATGGCCTGGTTTTTGGAAATAGGAGCACCGAACTGTATACGCTGTTTAGAATACTCAGTACACTTCTCCAGGACTGCCCGCGCAATACCCACTGCCTGGGCGGCAATACCGATTCGTCCGCGGTCAAGGGTGGAGAGCGCTATCCTCACACCCTTTCCTTCTTCCCCTATACGATTGGCTGCGGGTACACGGCAGTCTTCAAAGAAAAGCTCGGCAGTAGTTGCGGCACGCATGCCCAATTTCTTGAATTTCTTGCCCTTGGTAAAACCAGGCATTCCCATCTCCACAACAAAGGCGGTCATACCTCGTGGTGCTAACTCAGGGATATTGCCAAATACGATTGCAGTCTCACAGACCTCCCCATTACTGATGAATGTCTTTTGCCCATTGAGGACATAGTTGTCACCGTCTTTAATTGCCTTCAACTGGATATTTCCTATATCACTCCCGGCGTCTGGTTCGGTTAGGCCATAGGCGCCCACCTTTTCCCCTTTGGCAAGAGGAGGCAGGAACCTCTGCCTTTGCTCTTCATTGCCAAAGTGGTAAATTGGGCTCGCACATAAAAGCAGGTGACTGTCTAGTAAATGGGCACTCGATGCGCAAGCCTTACCGATTTCTTCTATAGCAATATTCAGCGAGAGTTCATCAGAGCCACTGCCTCCATACTCGGTCGGAAGAATCATACCGGTGAGCCCGAGTTCGGCCATCCGTTTAAAGATTTTCCAGGGAAATTCTTCTGCTTGGTCCAACTCATCGGCTACAGGCTCAAGCTCATTCTTGGCAAAATTCCGGATTGTCTCCTGCATTATCTTCTGTTCTTCAGTTAATTCAAAATCCATAGCTCCCTCCTCTTAAGAGTTTCTGTTGACGATACGTTCTAGATAGATTCTGCAAGGCACTGAATACTCCCATATAGTTTTAAGAAAGTCAAAATTTTTTTAATTAGCCTCGGTCACGGAGGGGCTCCCGTCCGAGGAGTGTATATGCTGATATCCAGACCGGGATTCTCCTGGGAATCGTTTTGGAAGGGGCAGGGGAAACTGGAAGGATTTGTCGCCTGGGGCAGCTAAAACCTCTTAAGATCCATGAGGGCCTCATCAATTTTCTTCCTCAGTGCTGGTTTGCTCCCTGCAAACTCTCTTGCCTTGTTGAAATGGAAAAGGGCCTTTTCTCTCATTCGCAGCTTGGTGAAATAGATCCCCAAATTATAGTGAGCCAGGCCTAATTCACCCTGCCGGCCGTAGACCAGACCAAGATTATAATAGACCCTGTCTTTGACTGGTGGAAGGAAGGTCAGCCTTTCGTAGATCTTGGCGGCCTGGCTATAGAGTTCAAGATTTTGCAGTGAGAGGGCCAAGAGATCCATGATTTCCTTATCTTTAGGTGAGAGGTCAAGAGCCTTATTGAGGATAGATATGGAATTGTCGTATTGTCCGTTCGTTTGATAGGCCCTACCCAAGGAGAACATAACAGGGATAGAATCAGGGTCTTTCCTTAATGCTATTTTGAAGTGATCGAGGGACTCATTCATGAATCCCTCTCTTTCCAGGACAAGGCCAAGACCATAATGGGCCATACTAGATTCAGGATCGGCGAGGAGCCTTTTCTTGAACTCTCTTGTTGCATCTTCCTTATCATGACAGAGGGCTATAACCATCGTGTGAAACATTGGAAAGCGGGACCGTAGCTCCTTTGCCTTATCAGTATCAGGCATCTTCTTATATCCTTGCAACAGTGCCTCTGTAGCGGCCATCCTCTCCGGTGCTCCTGGATGGGTGAGGAGGTAGGGAGGGATCTCCCCACTTCCATACCACCTTTCACTTTGAATCTTCTTTAATGCAGAGACCATTCCTCCGGGGTCAAAACCTGATCCATGGGTGTATTTGAATCCTAACTGATCAGCGTGCCTTTCATCCTCTCGGCTATAGCCAAGTTCGGCCTGAATTCCGGCAGCTATTGAGCCGGTCACGAGGGCACCTGCTGCCTTACCTCCGGCAAGAATTGCTGCTAAGACACCAGCCATGGTGGCCATCCCAATCTTCTTGGATCTTTCTATTCTTGAGGCAAGATGCCTTGCACTCACGTGCCCAAGCTCGTGGGCCACTACAGAGGCCAACTCATCCGCAGTATCCATCGCCCTTATCAGGCCTGAAAAGATAAACACATGACCGGCAGGGGCAGCGAATGCATTGATGCTGTCTTCTTTTATCACGTAGAACCTGAGAGGGAAATATGGTACCTCTATTTGACGACCTAGATGGGTACCAAGGTCATTGATATACTGAACGAGGTAGGGATAGTCGGCAAACTCATAGTGGGAACGGATACTCATGAAAAACCCCTCTCCGAGCTCACGTTCGTCCTCCGGAGACAAAAATGCCTCCGTAGACTCTACCAGAAAGATGCCTACCATTAAGAGGGCTGTAAGAAGGATGAAGAGATTCTTAGTTCTCATCTTCAGAAGCATGCTTGTCTATGTCCACCCTCGGGGCTTCGAACCATAACCCCTCGAGGTCATAGAATTCTCTTACGGGATGGTAAAAGAGGTGGACTACAACATCACCGTAGTCCAACAAGATCCAGTGGCCGTCCCTCTCGCCCTCTATGCCAAAGGGGGTGAACCCCTCCTCTTTCATTCTTCTCTGTAAATGTTGGGCAATGGCCTGGACCTGCCTGCTTGATGTGCCACTGGCAATAAGGAAGTAGTCGGTTATGGAGGTTAGCCTTCCAACCTCGAACAGGACAGGGTCAGTTGCCTTCCTTTCAAGGATGATGTTAACAGACAGAAGGGCCTTATTCAGTGGATTCATCAATCAGGTACAAACCTACCTTTTCTATATATTCTCTTACGACCTCCGGCACCAGAAAGCGAATAGATTTTCCTTTATTCACCATTTTCCTTACTCTACTCGCTGATATGTCCATCAATGTTGTATCTCTCTTAAGTAAGATAGGACCCGATGGATGGCAGAAGCATTTTTTTTCAGGGTTCCACGTAAAGTCAGCATTAAGAGAGTCAAGAAAGGTAAGAAACTTCTTCGCCGTATACCCTGGTCTATTGATAACAACAAAAGAGGCATATCTAAAGAGGTTCTGGTATTCCTTCCACGTCTTTATCTCTAAAAAGGCATCTGTCCCAATAATAAAGAATAGTTCGAGCTTAGATCCAAAATGGATATGGAATAATCTTAGTGTTTCAATGGAGTAGGACAGACCAGGTTTCTTCCCCTCAATATCCCACACCTCAAGCATGGGGGAAGTTCCACTCGCCAGCCTTGCCATTTCTAAGCGATGAGAAAAATCAGCAATGGGGTGCGGGCTTTTGTGTGGTGGCATGCCAGATGGTATTAGATAAACCTTCTCAAGACCTAAATCCTCACCTATCTCCTCAGCCACCCTCAGGTGACCTAAATGAATGGGATTGAAGGTCCCTCCAAGGATACCCAATTTCACGTCCTTACCTGTCCGGATCCAAACACGATGAACTTTGTGGTGGTTAACTCCTCTAGACTCATTGGTCCATAGGCGTGCAACTTTGACGTATTGATCCCAATCTCTGCACCTAAACCAAGCTCGAAGCCATCGTTAAATCTGGTAGAGGCATTTACCAGTACTACCGAGGCATCCACCCTTTCCAGAAATTCTTGAGACCTCTCATAGTCGTTTGTAACGATTGCCTCGGTATGATTTGAGCCATATCTATCAATATGATCGAGGGCCTCATCCATATCCTCAACAATCTTGACCGCCAGGATAAGATCTAGGAACTCGGCTGGCCAATCACTATCCTTGGCCAAGAGCAGGCCAGGAACCAGCCTGAGGGAGTTCTCACAGGCCCTTATTTCAACTCCCGCCTCTTTAAAGGATTCGATCATGCCTGGCAGAAAGGAAGGGGCCACTTTTTTGTGCACCAGCATTGTTTCCATCGCATTGCAGACCCCAGGTCTTTGTACCTTGGCGTTGAAACATATCTTTCGAGCCATCTCTAGGTCAGCACATTCATCTACGTAGACATGACAGACACCTTTGAAATGCTTTAATACCGGGATCTTTGAATTTTCCGCAACAAAGGAGATCAGGCTCTCTCCGCCCCTGGGAATAATCATATCAACATAGTCATCCATACCCAAAAGAATGCCAACTGCCTCATGTTTTGTGGAGGGAATCACCTGGATCGATTTTTCTGGTAAGTTGGCTTTTTTCATTGCCTCTGTTAAGATCTCCTCCAGGATTAAATTGGAGTTTATGGCCTCAGATCCACCCTTTAACAAGACTGCATTACCCGATTTGAGGCAAAGAGCAGCTCCGTCGACTGTTACATTGGGCCTGGACTCATAAATAAAGCCTATCACTCCCAGGGGGATCCTGACCCGTCCCACCTTCAATCCATTTGGTCTTTTCCACATACCGGTTAGCTCACCGACTGGATCAGGGAGAACGGCTACTTGCCGTAATCCGGCAACCATTGAGGTAATTGTTTTTTCATGGAGGGTCAATCTATCTATCATTGCCGGATTTAATCCCTTCTCCCTTGCTAACGTCACATCCTTGGCATTTGTCTTAATGATCTCCTCTTTCCTGGCAAGGATATTCTCTGCCATGAATCCTAAGGCAGTGTCCTTTTCACCCCTCCTAGCACCCCTCAAAAGCCTGGCAGAAAGCTTGGCATCTCTTGCCATAGCCTGTATCATTTCAATAAGATCCATAAATCTGTACAACTCCTAAGGGTTTTTCATGAGAACAAGATTATCTTTATGAACGACCTCATCGTAGTGTTTGTACCCCAATATCTTTTCTATCTCCGCGCTCTTAAGTCCCATAATCTTTTCCACATCGGTTGAATGATAATTGACAAGGCCAACCGCAAGGCCCCTTTCCTCCCTATCGATTATGGTTACAGAATCTCCAATGCTGAATCTCCCGTAAACAGAAATTACACCTGAGGGAAGCAGGCTTTTCTCCCTCTTTACCAGGGCATCTTCTGCACCCCTGTCTACCATTATCCTTCCTTTTGGTGATTTTGTAAAGGCGATCCAGTGCTTACGTCTTCGCATTGGCATAGGTTGAGGCAAAAACAGAGTCCCTTCCTCCCTCCCCTCGAAGATTGTGCTCATTATGTTCTCTTTTAGACCATTGGCAATAATGGTCGGAATCCCACACATGGCCACATCTCTGGCTGCTTTAACCTTGCTCTGCATACCACCCTTACCTAACGTACCTGGAATTGAGCTCGCAGTTTTTTCTATTCTGCTTGTTACCTTCTCGACTCGAGGGATCAGATGCGCATCTTTATTTGATCTAGGATCATCATCAAAAAGACCATCGATGCTAGTCAGGTTAATAAGGAGGTTGGCGTCAGCGAGAATAGCCATCATAGCGCTCAGGTTATCGTTGTCACCAAATTTTATCTCCTCTACTACAACGGTGTCATTTTCGTTGATGATCGGGATAACCTTCCAGTTGAGAAGGGTAAAAAGGGTATTCCGTGTATTGAGATATCTCATCCTATTGGTGAGATCATCCCTTGTAACTAATACCTGGGCTACCTTCCGACCGTACCTTTTGAACGCCTCCTCATAGGCGAGCATCAAGCTGCTTTGACCTATTGCTGCAACGGCCTGCTGTTGGGAAATGGATTGCGGTCTCTGAGAAAGCCCCATTTTTCTTATGCCAGATGCAATGGCACCTGAAGATACTAGAATAATCTCCAGCCCCCTTTTTTTCATAAGGTCATAGATATCTTCACTCAGGGTATTTATGACATCCAGGTTTAGACCCTCTTTTGTTGTCAGCACACCACTTCCTATCTTGATAACTACCCTCTTAACAGGGCTGAGTATATCTTTCCTTGAATGGTTCATAACTGTGTTCTTTGTGTTTGTCGTGTTTGTTGTGTTCAAAACGTACAACTTTAGACTTTAAGGACTATAGCTCACCTCAGGCGTTTTCTCTGATGGAAGGACTCTATCCTTTAGGAATTGTTTGAGTTCCTCTACTCCTTCTCCAGTAAGGGCAGAGATTGCCAGACACTCAAAACCCAGGTCATTAAAGGCATGGCAAGTCTCCCCGATATCTATGCTATTGACAAGATTTAGATCGATCTTGTTTATTACTATCACCTGATCCTTTTTAATCAGGGATGGATGGAATAATCTTAATTCTTCTTGTACTATAGAAAAATCCTTGAGAACATCCCCAGAACGTGGGTGATATATATCCAGCACATGCAAGAGAAAGGAAGTCCGCTCAATATGTTGTAAGAATCTATGTCCCAAACCCTTGCCATTGCTTGCACCTTCTACCAGGCCAGGGATATCAGCAATGGTAAGAGATTGTTCGTCATCAAAAACAATGACCCCTAAGTGAGGGGCAAGTGTTGTAAAGGGATAGTCGGCTATCTTGGGATGTGCGTTAGAAAGGCGTGATAGGAGTGTAGATTTGCCAGCATTGGGTGAGCCTATTATACCTATGTCTGCGATGAGTTTGAGTTCCAGTTTGAGTCTTTTTTCTTTTCCCTTCTGGCCCTTCTGGGCAAATCTGGGAGCCCTGTTGGTTGCAGTAGCAAAATGCTTATTTCCTTTACCACCTTCTCCACCCTCTATCAATACTATCTGATGGTTATCGTGAACTAAGTCAGCCAGCAGCTCTCCTGTTTCCCCATCCTTTACCAAGGTCCCTACTGGGACCAGAATTTCGATATTCCTGCCTTTTTTTCCTGCCTTATTTTTACCTCTCCCGGGCCTGCCGTTTTCGGCCTTGAAGTAGCGCCTGGCGCTAAAATCATAGAGGGAATAGAGCCTCCTGGTTGCCTTGAACAAAACATTTCCGCCTCGTCCTCCGTCCCCACCATCAGGCCCCCCTTTTGGAACAAATCTTTCTCTTCTAAAGCTTATGCACCCCGCTCCCCCGTCACCCGATTTTACCGTGATCTCAGCCTCGTCAACAAATCCCATTCTCGTTACTTGTTACTCGTTATTGGTTACTCGTTTCAAACAAACAACCAACAACTGAAAAAACTTTAGGCACTTTAGCTCACTTTAAGTACTTTAGGCACTTCTTCTCTTGCTGTTAAGGGGCAAAAACACTTACTAGTTTTTTATACTTACCCGACCTTTCAAAGGTAATTATCCCATCGATCTTTGCAAAGAGTGTGTAGTCTTTTCCAACGCCCACATTCTTTCCAGGATGGATACTGGTTCCCCTTTGTCTGACGATGATTGACCCAGCCTTAACAAGTTGGCCGCCAAATCTTTTTACGCCCAGCCTCTTCCCTGCACTGTCTCTACCGTTCTTCGAACTGCCGCCTGCTTTTTTGTGTGCCATCTTTATCTCCCTTTCACATTACTAGTTATTCGTTATTAGGAAACAAATAACCAATAACAAATAACGAAATTCATGCCTTAATCTCCATTATTCTTACTGCTGTGAAATCTTGCCTGTGACCCTGTTTTTTTCTGTATCTCTTCCTTCTCTTATATTTGAACACGACTATCTTTGGCCCTCTCCCCTGTCCGGTAATCTTAGCCACCACTTTGGCATTTTTCAAAACAGGCGTCCCGACTTCAACCTTATCCTCTTTGCAGACAAGCAACACGTTATCAAAATCAACCTCATCACCCGCCTTGCCATCCAATTTTTCAACCCGCAACTCTTCACCTGGTGTTACTTTGTACTGCTTTCCGCCCGTTTGAATGACTGCATACATTCTAACTCTCCAATATTTCAGAATAAATTTAGTTTACCGTACCTCTATGGCAAAGTCAATAAAAAACCTGCCCTTTATAAGGGCGCATAAGAGAGGTCTAGTATTTATATCTGAAGTGAGGATATAAGCCTGTAGCCTAAAAATGTCAACCCAGATTTTGGCTGAGGCGATATCATTAATATTTCGATAATGGTTAGGGCTTGCGGCGAGCCTGCGACGAGCAGTTCGGCCTTGAGCTCACCGCCGAAAGGCTCAGCCGAGCGGTGACGAAGCCGGTTGCTAAAGCAAGTAGCTTATCATGACATTTTGTGATAATATCATAATAAATGGGGTATTAATCCTATGCCTATCTACGAATACCAGGCAGAGATTCCCGAAAAAGCTTGCAAGGTGTGCCGGGAAGGCTTTGAGTACATCCAGGGCGTTGATGAAAAACCCCTTTCACATTGTCCCCATTGTGGTAAGAGAGTAAAAAGGATTATCTCATGGTGTCATGCTGCGGTTATTGATCCATCACCAGAACGTGCCGGAACAGAAAGAAAGATAACCGAGTATGAAAAGGCTGGTCTCTATAGTCATGCGGCAGAGTTGGCTGACAAGCACTCACATAAAACAAAAGATAAGCTTCTAAAAGAGAGGGCCCTCGAAAATTATAGGAAGGCCGGTTACAACTTTGATTCCAGTTCTGACAGCGACACTTGAAGTGCCGAAAGAAGTGATCTTTTGACCCATTCTTGTCAAAGAAGGATGGAGTTTAGGAAGCTCGGAGGGAGGAATAATGTCGGACTTCTTTCAAAATGGTGAAATAGCAACATTTCATAGGCTTAAACAGAGGGATCTCGAAGAACTTGAGGGAGAACTCGCAGAGGCCACAAAACATAGGCCTATTTCCCTTGTCCTTCCCTATATTCCAGTGGAACTCCAGGGGCCTGGCCTTCCGAAGATTGTCGAGGAACTCAGGGATGTGAAATACCTTAAGAATATCATTGTTGCCCTCGGAAGGGCAAACGCAGAGGAGTTTCGAGAGGCAAAGGAGTTTTTTTCCGCTCTTCCCCAGAAACCTAAATTGATCTGGTGTACAGGTCCAGCAATCGGAGATCTTTATAATCTACTGGCCGAAAACGGAATCAATGTTGGTGATGATGGCAAGGGAAGGTCTGCATGGACCTCGTACGGATATATCCTTGCCCTCGAAGATAGTCAGGTTATTGCATTGCATGACTGCGATATCGTCACCTATAACAGGGATCTTCTTGCCCGGCTCTGTTATCCCGTTGCGCACCCAAACATTGGCTTTGGCTTTTGCAAGGGATACTACAGCAGGGTTACGGACCAGATGCACGGAAGGGTGACCCGCGTCTTTGTGACACCTCTCATCAGGGCCCTGAAAGAGACCTTGGGTTCAAATCAGTTCCTCGAGTATCTCGACAGTTTCAGGTATATCCTGGCTGGAGAATTTTCAATGGATGTAGATTTGGTGCGTTTCATCAGAATCCCCGGTGACTGGGGATTAGAAGTGGGTGTTCTTGCTGAAATTCACAGGAATTGTGCCCAGGGGAGAATATGCCAGGTTGACCTCTCCGACAACTATGAACACAAGCACCAGCCTCTGAGCCTGGAAGATCCCAACAAGGGTTTGCTAAAGATGGGAACGGACATCGCAAAGTCCATATTTAGGACTATGGCAAGCATGGGGTATACCCTCACCAATGAGTTTTTTGTGACTTTGAGGGCAAGCTACTTGAGGACTGCCCAGGACCTCATTGCCCGGTATGAATATGATTCCGAGATCAACGGCCTACAGTATGACAGGCATAAGGAAGGCAGCACAGCCGAAGCCTTCGTTAGGTGTATTGTGAGCGCTGGACAGCAGTTTCTCGAAACACCCGTTGAAGTTCCCTACATACCTAACTGGAACAGGGTGCTCTCCGCGGTGCCAAATATCTTTGAGCTGTTGATAGATGCGGTAGAAGAGGATAACAGAGACTAAGAGAGGGGCGAAACCCCTAAGTTGGACTCGCTTCCGTGCATTCAGGGTCATCAGGATCAATGATTTCGGTGATCTCCAGTTGGTAAGACGGCCGTTTGCTTAACACATTGCTTAGGAGCCTGACGAAAATCATTGAGATCCCTATCCCGGCCAGGCTGCCAATAAGGGTAGATAAATCTAAATGTAAACTGCACAATTTGCCAATATAATATCCAACAGCCGCCCCTACGACTATACCCGTTGCAGGAATCATGTAGACAACCACGGAGGCCTTTGTCACGGTGCCGGAAGGTATGGCTATTCGCACAATGTCTTCAGCCTTAGCACCAACGGGATTGAGGGCCTCGGAAAGCATCTCTTTGCCACCACCAAGCATCTCGCAGCAACCCCTTGCCGCACACTGGCCACACTGCGCCTTTCTGTCTGTGAGAACCAATGCCTTGTTGCCCCGGACCTCTTTGACTACCCCTTCTTCCTCAATCATATAGGCCTTAGGTCTTTCCCTGATTTCCACGCTTCTCTGATCCATTTTATAAGATCTCCTCCTATCACTTGAGTGCAAGCATTCGGATGTCCGTGAAAACGGCTAACCACTGACAACGGGCCAAAATACATGGTACGCAATCTTGACTATAGAAAAAAGGAGGAAATTGTCAAGCGGTTCGAAATAATTCAGACTCAATGAGACTGTTCTTTGTTAATGGATATTTTAACTATGTTGAATTTTTTGGCTTAAGCAGCTACTATACTGCTGTTTTCTAATACCATCGATGCCAGTGGATCGTTGTGAGGAATCTATTCCATGAAATCGGTCTTAATCACAGGTGGTGCAGGCTATATTGGAAGTCACATGGTCAAGCTCTTGGGTGAAGAGACAGATTATGACATTATTGTGATTGACAATCTTTCTACAGGGAAACAGGAGGCGGTCCTTTACGGAGATCTGATAGTGGAGGATCTATCAAATTCTAATGGAATTTCTGAGATTCTTTCAAAAAAAAGATTTGATGCCATTATCCATTTTGCCGCCTCAATTATTGTTCCTGAATCTGTAACCAATCCCCTACAATACTACTCAAACAATACTGTGAATACCATTAACCTGATCA
>JABXJY010000150.1 GCA_013375385.1 Desulfobacterales bacterium | reverse complement strand
TTTTGGAGAAATCATGAACCTCGATGATAAGACTGGCCTGTCCCTGTACCAGATGTAACTTGATTGGATCTAATGTAAATTCTTCCTTAAAGGTATGGATCCCCCTTTTGTTGAAGAGTCCATCATATGGAAAACTCTTCTTTAGGATAGGAATAACAGGACCATCCTGTTTTACACTCACCTTTACTGTTCTCAGTCCCATCTTGAGGTCAGAAATCGTTGCATTGAAGGTAACGCTTTTACTCAAATAATCCGGTAGTGGTTCTACATGAGCCTGCGGTTTTTCGCCTTCAAAGATAGTCATCAAGAGCCAGATAAGAAGGATAACTATAATAACAGCCGGCAACAGTGCAATTATAAACCTTGAACTTTTAATCCTTGACTTTTCCATTTTGCATATATTAACCCTTTCATGTTCAGGTATCGCTGGAACTGGTTTATCTTTGGTCATGGCAATCCTTTTGTCAATACTTTTTTGTGATGAATGCTGATGTACAAGAAAATTCATATTGGCGTTATCGGTGCAGGGGATTGTCCTGTGGAAACCTATAACATGGCCAGTGAGTTAGGCTATCTCATTGGAAAGAATGGCTGGATTCTTATCTGTGGAGGCCTGGGTGGAGTCATGGAGGGAGCAGCAAAAGGGTGTTACAAAGCAGGGGGGATGACCGTTGGCATACTGCCAGGAGAAGAAAAACTGGCAGCCAATCCCTTCATAACGCTCCCTATTCCAACGGGTCTGGGTGAGGGAAGGAATCTGCTCGTAGTCAGGGCCTCAGATGTTGTTGTGGCGATTGCGGGCGGTTATGGAACCTTATCAGAGATAGCCTTGGCGCTAAAGATTGATAAGCCCGTGGTGGGGCTCAAAACCTGGCCCGGCATCGAGGGTGTTGATTACGTTGAAACGCCTCAGCAGGCACTTGACAGGGTAGCGAGACATCTATCAAGGTTAGAATAGACTCCTTGTTTCCCCGAGGCATTATGTCTTGGGGATACCATTCACACTACACCGCCTTGCCCAAATGCGCCGCAGATCGATCTTTCTTTGCTCCGCCGGGGATGAGGTAGAGTGAGTTGTCTTGCATCTTGCCTGCCTTCCACGAACGGAGGTGCCCTTCCTGATGAGGTGTTTGGGGGATTTAACACAGAAAGGAGTTAAGTCATGGCAGACTACGAGGCATTAAAGCATAAGGTCCAGAAGCTTGCAGAACGGGTCTGGGATGACCCAGGTACAGGAGCCAGGTTCAGAAAGCTGGCTCAGGAGGGAATACCCGGGAAGAGCCGCAACCGGTATGAGATTATCTCTCACAAGGCTGAGATCCTGGATCGAGTTCAGCGGCTGGGAGAGGAATACGAATATCTCAGTCATAGCTGTGCTAAGGGCTCTGCTTTGGCAGTGATGGACGAATTCGGTCTGGGCAATATGGAAATTATCAGGGCCCTGTCTCCGTTTCCCGGATTTGGTATGACGGGATGGATCTGTGGGGCTGTGACCGGCGGCCTTATTGCCCTGGGCCTCTACTTTGGCAGCGACGATTTGGTGAACTACGAAGGCACCGGTCTCACTATGACTGCCGCCAGGAAATTCATACCTCGTTTTGAGGAGGAAGTTGGTAGTATTCTGTGCCCAAAGATACAAGAAGATGTGATATTCGGGAGCTATATGGATCCGAGGGGCAGCCAGGAGAACTTCGAGGCTTTTAGGAGAGCCAAAGGCTATGAGAAGTGTGCTCTGCTCCCGGGGATAGGTGCCAGGATTGCCGCTCAGATTATCATCGAAGGCATAGCGGAGGAGAAACCGGCCTAGCAGCGTATCCTTTTTTTAAATAAAGAGAGCAGATATTCTCTTAAGAGTACGTTAGACAATTAGTTTCCTGACAAATCCAAGACAGGGCTTGATCTCCTGTGGCTTAAGTTCCAGGGTGACTGTTTTCTCATAGCCTACTGTGCCAAGGGCAGCGAAGATGTTTTTGAAGTCGACGATGCCTCTGCCAGGAGGAAGGTGCAAATCCTCTTCAGGTCTATTCCCTCCAAGATTGTCATGGAGATGAACGTGCTTTATCCTATCTGGATATGTCCGTATGATACCAAAGGTTGTGTTTTCTTTCCTTAAGAGCTGTCCGTGCCCTACATCCAGGGTTAGGTTAAGGTGGGCAAGCTCATGAGAGGGACGCCTAAGATCCTGCCAATCTTCACTTAAGTTTTCTAGACAGATGATAATCCCTTTTTCCTTGGCCTTATGAATAATTGTTCTTAATAGTTCAATCTTGAAATCAATTACATGGGCTTTGACATACCGGCGATCCATCCAGAGATGAAGGGTTAACAGAGACATACTGAGTGCAGGCATCATATCCAGGATATCCAATACGTGCGGAAAATAGTCCCTCTCGAGAGAACTTATGTTATTGGGATCACCCTCTCTCGGGCCATGACAGAGATAATAGAGATGTGTCTTTTCTTTTGCTTTTAAGAATGTGGTAATGTTTTTCTTGAATTCATTCAGATCACCTACGGGAATTTCAGCAAATTCGAGCCCTAAATCATGGAGGGCTGCTACGTCCCCTGGATTCCTGGCTGTTCCCCCCAATGCAATTCCTGATCTTCCAACAGGGTTAGTATTCGATCGCACTTTGCTCCTCTTATTTGCAGATGGGCAAATTTATGGAACCATCGGGTTTCCCGATAAATTCAGGCCATCTCGTTGTGAAGTCCTGATTCCTGCTGATACCATACCACATATTGTCCTTCAAGAGCTACGTGACCCAGAAGAGAAGCTGCCTTGAGTAGTTTTCTCAAGTTTAACATCTTAATTCTCTCATATAGTGCTCTCTTAGTACCTGATAGGCAGGGTAGGGGACAGGCTCCAGGTCATTTTCTTTGATCCTTACGCCTTGGAATGCCTCGTTCGGAAAATCAGATCATTTGCTTTTTCGTAAGGCGTACAGTGCCCTTTCTGAAGTCTGACGGGGTTTACCTTGACCGGCCAAGGAATTTCGCCTATGCTCTGTACTCCAATGCAATTACGATCATCATCTGAAGATCTACCGGTTCTTGAGCCATGATTGCGCTCTCAATCACCTCTTGAACATCTGCCTTTGTCTTGTCAAGGTACTGAGGGCTGGATAGAAATGATCAATAAATAACATATTATTGGCTTATGATTTTGGTGCTTTCAAATAAGATTTTAATGATTATAGTATCAGTGAATGCTGGACCTTAAAAAGGAAGAAAAAACTGGAGGATTGGAAGAATGAAAATTCTATTGACTGGTGCAACCGGACGACTTGGCAGCGAGTGTAAGGATGTGTTGAAAAGTCACTATAAAATCATTGCCCCAGATAAGGAAGAGCTGGATATTACCAGCTGGGACAAGGTAATAACGAGCATTCATCAATTATCCCCTCATATCGTTCTTAATTGTGCTGCCTTTACCAAGGTTGATGAGTGTGAAACAGAAAGAAAGATATCTGAGAGGATCAATGTGGAGGGCACCAGAAACCTGGCGCAAGGGGCGGCTAGATATGATAAGAGTATCGTTCACATATCTTCGGATTTTGTATTTAATGGGCGAAAGAGACTGCCACAGCCATATTTTGAAGATGATCCCATGGATCCCCTCTCTTTTTATGGGCTAACAAAGATGGAGAGCGAAATGGCCGTGAAACAGAATGTTCCAAAGTATGTTATCATCAGGGCTGGTTGGCTTTATGGTATCAGGGGAGACAATTTCCTAAAGAAGATACTCGCACTGGCTCTTAAAGGGGACCAGGAATCTATATATGTTGTCAATGATCAGTTCGGTTCCCCCACGTGGTTGCATAGGCTGGCCCAGCAAATCAAGCTATTGATAGATAACGGAAAAGAGGGGGTTTACCACGCCACTTCAGAAGGTTACTGCAGCAGATATGAGTGGGCAAAGTATTTCTTGGAGAAAATGGAAATCAAGATCCCCGTTCTTCCCTGTGCCACCAAGGAGTATCCTACACCTGCAGTAAGACCAGTCAATTCTATCCTTGAGAACAGACAATTAAAGAGAGAAAGGCTTAACATTATGCCCGACTGGCAAGACGATCTTGACATTTTCATCGATACCTATGGTGAGAAATTACTGAAGGGGGAAGAAGAAGCTGGAGATTAGGGGCTTTGTGAATCGCCCACCCACCCCTGCTGAGGCCTGCTGCCACCACGAGGCACGATCGGGCAAACGAGAGCGATGGCGGCAGGCAATAATCTGAGACCTTTCCATTTTTATTTGCAATAATCATCTCTTATCCTTATAATTTATCTGATCATAAAGGAGAGAGGCTCAACAAAGAAAACAACCGAAGGAAAAAGGAGGCAGAAAATGTTCGTGAGGGATGTAATGACAATGAATGTGGTCACTATTCCAGGCCACACATCTATAGCCGATGCAAAAAGGATTATGGAGGCGCACAAGATTCGCCGCTTACCAATAGTAGATCGGGGAAAGCTTGTCGGCATGGTTACCGAACGCAGGTTAGAGGCATATACGCCCTCTAAAGCGACGTCTCTCAGTGTCTGGGAGATTGGCTATCTACTTGGAAATACGCCTGTAAAAGATATTATGGAGAAAAATGTCGTTACCGTAAATCCAGACATGACCGTGGAGGAAGCCCTGGCCTTGGCCCAAGAGAAAAAGGTTGGCGCATTGCCAGTTTTAGAAGGTGGACGAGTCGTGGGTATTATAACTACAAACGATTTCTTTTATAAAATTGCCAATCCCACCCTCGGTATTGGTATGCCTGGTACCCGGGTTCAGGTGACTACTAAGACTGATAAAAATATACTCCAAGACATATGTGCGGTAACATCTCGCAAGGATATGAACATTCTGACGCTTCACATGATATCTTCCACCGAAATAGGAGGGAAGGATATAGTTGTTCACGTGGACACCGAGGATGTCGGTAAGATGGTTGAGGAATTAAAGGATAAAGGCTACGAGGTCCTCGTAAGGAAACGATAGGATAGCCAAAGCTTTGTTTGACAGGAAACCGGCTTCAAAAAGGCCGGTTTCTTTTCGGTATATTTCGTGCCTTGGCCTGCTGTAAGGCTTGAGAGATGATTTACAGAGCAAGAGACAGTGAACATTGACCTGGCATCTTTGGGGTGATATGAGGGCCAGCACAGAAAAGATGATGTATGAATGCGGCAAAGACAAACCCCATAAAAGGCTATCTGTGCGTGGTCGCGGCTGCCATCATGTGGGCATCATCAGGGACGGCAGGCAAGGCCCTATTTGAAGGAGGGATGAACCCGCTCGAGCTGGTCCAGATTCGGGTTACTCTCTCAACGGTCCTTCTCTCTGCGGCCTTCGGGCTCTCTGCCAAGGGTCTCCTCCGAATCCGCATCAGAGACCTTGGCTACTTCCTCCTGCTTGGCGGAGTAAGCATGGCCGGGGTGCAGGTTACCTACTTCTATGCCATCAGCAAGATCCAGGTGGCGGCGGCCATCCTCCTTCAATACATGGCTCCCATCCTTATAGCATTTTTCTCCATCTGTTTCTGGAAGGAGCGCCTTACAGTCTCAAAGCTTGCAGCCCTCTTGCTGGCCTTCAGTGGCTGCTACCTGGTGGTGGGAGGCTACAATCTTCAGCTCCTCCAGATGAACCGCCTCGGGATCATGGGGGGTTTGGGGGCTGCCGTGTGCTTTGCCGGGTATACTTTGCTCGGAGAGTGGGGCATGCACCGCTACCGGCCATGGACTGTGCTCTTCTATGCCCTGGCGTTCTCGGCCCTCACCTGGCACATCCTCTATGCCCCCTTCCATTACATGGTAGCTGGATTTAGCTTGACCCAGTGGGGATGGATCCTCTATATCACCGTGGTGGGGACGATCATTCCCTTCGGTCTGTTCTTTGTGGGGATCAACTATATCCGCTCCACACGCGCTAGCATAACGGCGACCTTGGAGCCCATTTCCGCGGGCTTCATGGCCTTCTTTCTCCTGGGAGAGTCCATGGAGCTTTTGCAGGTCTTCGGAGGAGGGTTGGTGATCGCTGCCATTGTGTTGCTTCAGGTGCAGCGAGAACAAGACGAAATGGCTCCGGAGCTGATACGCACCCAGAAAGCATAGTTTATTCTCCTTTCTGCGTTTCGCGCCAGGCTCGCGGGCTAATATAGTTTTCCCCCAGAGACCACATTCCCCGCCGGGCTTCCTTGGCTTTCCTCTCGGCTTCAAGATATGGAGCAATGTTCAGTCCATCTGGGGGCCTCTGGCGGCATACCTCGGCCAAGCCCTCCTTGATCATCTCTATATTAATATTTCTGTCCTTGAGATGAATTTCCCCGATCAGATGATTAGAGGGATACGGTCCAATGCCGCAGCCCTTAATATCAACAACCTTGTTGAGGATTAACTTCTCCAGATATCTCTTTGCCTCTTGTCCATAGGGTTGATGTCGTTGCTTTTTTCGTGAACCGATCTCAGGTGCATCAATTCCGGCCAAAAGGACATAGATGACAATATCATGCCCTTCGGCCATTACGGTATCACCGTCATAGACCCTGGTGACCTTGAACTGACCGGCCAGTGAGTGGGTAGAGAGTGCCAGAAACAGGGCGGTTAAAATGGATAGTATCCGGATAGACTTTCTCATAGGCAGATAACCTCCCCTGGACAAACCCCGGTTCCCTGGGTGAGAAACGGGGTCTTGGTGTTTAATTCATAGCATCTTCGATTGTGCGTTATTCTATCGGGAGCCCCTTTTTGGAAGGAAGCACTCAGGGGTAGGCTGTCTGTGTAAGAGAGTGCATCTTCAGGTCCTGCAGGCTAACTGACTTTTTCCAGTGCAGCAACAGCAGG